>JAZFZJ010000242.1:0-10562 GCA_036443915.1 Nitrospirales bacterium | reverse complement strand
AGGTAACCAAACAACAAAGCCCGACCCCGTGAGGGGTTAGGCTCTTATAGAGAGATGCTTGGAATTAGTTGATGAGGGTTAGCTCTTCACACGCTTCCGATACCGCCAGGCTGGATGAGTATTTTGACCATACGGGTAAGAAAGTCAGGATTCAATGAAACGTCGTAGGCCGAATTACAAGCGATGAAGTTCTCTCTGGTTTAGGGCTTTGGCTACTGCATTCATGAGTTGTTCTTTTTCGACTGGTTTCACTAAATAATCCACGACACCTTTTTTGAGAAAACCGAGGGCCATCTCCATATCTGGGAAACCTGTCAGGACAATGATGGAAACGCGAGGGTATAGTTGTTTGAAATAATTGATGGCTTCGACCCCATTGATTTTGGGCATTCGTATATCACAGATAATGACATCCAAAAGGAGAGGGTTATCGCCTTCATTGATTGTCATAATAGCCTTTACGCCATCTTCGGCTTCAATGACATCATAGCCAGCTTTGGTCAAGGTCATCTTCACGACCGTTCGGACAGCAGGCTCGTCATCGACAACCAGCACTCGACCGTTGGATGTGTGCCCACTGAACATAGCTCCTGTTGCTTCAGACATAACAGCCCTCCTTTTTTATGGCAAACAATATAATCCCTGAAAAATTAATGTATTCTCTCTAAGCAAATGATGTGCTCAGGGTTGAATTTTCGTTAGGTTGGGAGTACCGCCTAGTCTGCCAAACTCTGCTCAACTTTAAAATGCCGTCTTAAGTTTTATTTGCTCTCCAACGTCACCACCTCATCCCATTGTTCCTGTGGCGGATTTTCGGTGTATTGTGCACAGAGTTGAAGATAAAATTCCGATGGACCATCCCCATCTAACATATCACTACACTGAGAAAACTTTTCTCGCGCCTCATTCCAATCTTTCTTCCTAAAGGCACGAAGGCCCTTAGCAAAGATCGCCCTCGTCCTTATTCTGTTTTGGTCAGACTCATCCAGGCGACTGACTAATTCGTAAATTACAAGCGACTTCGCCTTTCCTTTCAACTTAAATTGTCCAAGCTCTCTTAATAGAAGAAATCGATCAAGTCCACCGATGACCTCATCGGTAACCGCTATCTGAGTTCCTAGGTATTTATTGAATCCCTCTACCAGTGAGGCGGTATTTACGACATCTCCAGCCGGACGATACTCATAATGATCCCCGGCCCCCACGTTTCCAATGGTACACTGCCCAGCATGCAATCCGATACGGGTGGGAAGACTGTACGGTGCTACCGACTTATTAAATCGATCAACAGATTTCGCAATATCTACTGCCGCCAGACATGCCTGTTTTCTCAGTCTTGGATCATCCTGGGGCGCCTTCCAGATCGCCAAAATCGAATCGCCCTTCAAGTCGACGATGAGCCCACCATGTTGGCGAACCGGCGTAAAGAGGGCTTCAAAGTATTTTCCCAGGAAATCACTCAGTTCCTTCGGACTCATTTTTTCTGATACCGTCGTGTAATTAGCAGCATCCGTGAACAGACAAGTTCCATAGACAACTTGAGGCCCGCCTTTGAGATTGCCGAGGTCGTGGGCCAGCGCATCCACCACATCGTTTGGCAGGTAGTAGCCGAAGGCTTTGCGCATATTCTTCCGTTCCTTGTCGGTCTCGAAATAGTTCCACAAGACCGCACTCCCAAACGCAAGCGGGGCCTGCAGCAATAACGGGATTATAAGGGGATACCACCTGAAGTCGGTCTGAAATTGATACACGGCCACCCCGAGGTACAGCAGACAGAGGACGATGATCGCACCTGCCGCCATTACTGTCGGGACCATCCGGCAAATGATCCCTACGAGCAGCCCCCACAAAAGCAAAAGCAACAAATGGAGTCGTAGGCTGATTGGCATCACGGACGAACCCTCCAGTAAATTGGCAAAGGCAGTAGCAGCAATTTCCACCCCTCCGATAAAAACGCCGTTGGCCTGGGAAAACACCGTGTAAAAACTGTCCTTTCGTTCCGCCAACAAAATTTCTGAAAGGCCCACAAATACAGCTTTGCCTTTCAGGTCTATCTGGTTGCCCATCCCGTTTTGAGCACCTGACTGCAGAGCCTTATAAAATGGAATGGTGGAAATCGTCCGGGGGGGACCATAGAAATTGATATATCGGCTGTGCTCGCCCCCGTAGACCTTGATGAGCGCTTTAAGTTTTTGTCGATTCTTCCCATCGGCCGGTTGGGGCACCGAATGCTCTAATGCGTTGAGCATGTCATCTTCCAGAAGCGGATCGCCTTCAAACAGCTCCCTGATTGTTCGCATCAATTTCGCAATGCCTATGGTCTTTCGTGCCGTCTCAAAATCCTTTGGGAGTTGCCTGCTCAGATCGGGACGGACCTTATTCAAGAGTTGAATAAACGGTTCATAGACATGAGAAGAAAAAATTTGGAAAGCGAGAATTGGAAAGGTTGGCGCATCACCCGCTCCTGGCTGAAACGTCCAATATTGATTCACCTTAAACGGAATTCTTGGAAGTACAAATGGTCCGGTGCTAGCGGCTGCTCGCTTGAAGGGTGCAAACGGCTTCAAGATTTTCACAATACTATTCCCTTCAGCCTGGGCGTCAGACATAAAGCCCATGGGTACTTCTTTGGCGGTCAGAACATCGGCAAGCACGACGTTTCCAGCTTTTTTAAGAGTCCGTTCAAATAACTGGTCATCCTCTGAGGATCGGGACTCGAGGAAATGAACGTCAAAGGAAATCACGCTTGCCCCGGCTTGCGTTAGTATCTCCGTTAACCGCGCATGGAGGGATCGAGGCCATTTATCTGGGTTATTCTGGACGTTAAGCTGCTCTGAAGAATCATGGTCAATACTGATCACGACGACGTCAGAAGGTGGAGACCTGACGCCTCGTAATTGAAACAAGAGGCCCAAACCCATATCTTCCTCCACACTGCGAAAGAGAGGGAAAAAACAGAAGAGAACACCAACGAGCCCGATGAGGAAGCCAAAGACAATCGCATGAAGATGCCGGATCATCGAGAAGGGTCCCTAGAAAAATATGGGAGAGGGAACCGAAGAGATGAGGCGCGTGAGAAATCGGTACCACAAGGGAGCATGAGTTCACCCAAGCCAGGAATCCAGCTAGAATTCTCGGGATGAAATACCGGGTATAGCACGCCTCAGCTTCCCCTCGAAGCATTGGGGAAATTCCCCTGTGGTTCAACTTTCTGCCGAGGGAGGATAAATTGGGAGATGCACATAGAAGGTGGTCCCCACGCCAACCTGACTTTCCACCAAAATACGCCCACCGTGTGCATCGATGACATCCTTGACGATCTTCATCCCCAGCCCCGTTCCACCCTTTTTGGTGCTGAAGGCTTTAGAGGTAAAGAGACGATCACGAACTTCCGGAGGCATTCCCCGTCCCGTATCCGATACAGCAACCAGCACCTCCACCCCCAGCTTCTCTTCCTTCCCAGAGATAGAAATCGATCCCCCGTTGGGGACTTCCGGGATGGCATTATTAATAAGATTGTAAAAGGCATTAAAGAGGCGATGGTCATCGGCCTCGATGACCGGGAGAGTGTCCAGACCGTCGGCTTGGAGCGTGATTCCCTTTTCAGCGGCATAGGTCCGAAGGGTTTCAAGCACCGCTTCCACAATCTGGGCGATCCGACAGGAAGCGAAATGTGGAGGGCTGGTCACGCCTTTTACAGCATCGGCTATTTCCCGCACACGGCCTTGAATACGTCGTGCATTGGTCATAATCATTTCCGTCAACTCAAGACAGTTGGCATAACTGACGTCAGCCCCGGGGATCTTTTCTTTGATCATAACTGGAAACTGCTCCTCCAATTCCTCTTTCAATAAATCGGCACCAGACAGCACCGGCATCAACATATTTTTTATGTCATGTCCGATATCACCCAAAAGCAGGGCGACCACCGCCAACTTTGCCTCCTGCTGGAGACGCGCTTGCTCGATCGAACTGGCAGCAATGGCCGAGACAATCGTCAGGATGGCTAAATCTTCCTCATTGAGCCGTCCTTCAAATTTGTTCATGACCTCCAGGACCCCGATCGGTTGACCTTCCCATCGTTTTACCGGAAGAACGATCATGTCACGAGTTACGTGGTCGGTAAGGACATCGATGCCCTTATAATGGCGGCGATCCTGTTTGGCATCGTCAATGACGATCGGCTCTCCTGAATGGAACACGGCACCGGCAATCCCCTTATCCCAAGGAATCGTCGTGCCAGGTTTGACCGGGCTGAATCCGATGGAATGCCAGAACACCAATTCTTTGGAGTCCGGATCGGCGAGGAGAATGGATCCGCTTTCCGCCCCGACCACATTCAGGGCCGTGGTGAGCGTTTTTTCAACCAGTTCATCCGTGCGAACATGCTCGAAGAGCGCTTCGGTCATGCGGCGGGCAGCATCCAGTTCCCGTTTGTGTTGTACTAACTGGCGATCCTGTTCACGCCGGGACCCTTTACGTCGTTCCGTAACAGGACCTTGTGATACCAGCTGTTCTTCTTTTGGATTCACAAGTATGTCTCCATAATGAGTATGAAAGTTGTACGTGTCATCCGAGGAAGCGGATACCATAAATATAAATCGGAAGTTATCGGCTATGCCATCGATTGAACTTTTGCTAAACAAAACCTTCAGGGTGTGGTTAGCCGCCAGAATCGACTTTCTCCTTAGTGACAGGATGACGCACCAGTTCTTCCTCAATCACCTGAACAAACCGCTCAAGAGGAAGCGCCCCGGAAAGCGGACGGCCATTAATGAAGAACATAGGAGTCCCGGTGATCCCTAAACGAACCCCCTCTTCAACATCCTGTTGCACCGCCGCTTGCTGGCCACCGTCGGATAGACACGACTGGAATTGGCTTTCATCCAGGCCCACTTGCCCGGCATACGTTCTCAAATCCTCGGATGAGGCCCTGGGGGCATTCGTAAACAGGAGATCGTGATATTCCCAGAACTTCCCTTGCTCGATAGTGCAGCGGGCCGCTTCCGCGGCCCGTCTGGCCTGTGGATGCAGTTTATCGAGCGGAAAATCCCGAAACACCAGTTTGACGTTCTTAGGATACCGTTCCAAAACCTTCCCGAGAGTTGGCTGTACGCGCTTACAGAAGGGGCAATGAAAGTCGGAAAATTCAACCAGCGTCACGGGGGCTTCCGCCATGCCACGGAAGGGCGCCCCGTCTGTCGAAACCTCCAACCGAATGACAGGTGGCGGGCGGAGACTGATTCTGATATCTGACCGGGCCCGGAGGGTATCCAGAAACCTATTAAACTGGGCATTGACCTTTTGCTGATATAACGCCTCCCGAATCTTTTTTCGAAAATCATCCTCGTTCATTTCCATTTGCGACTTATTGGCCTGAACAGCCGCTGTGATTTCCGTCTCCAGAACCACTCCAACTTTGGTCATCACCTCTTCTTCCATCAATACTTTGATCGAAATACCTCGTTTTTCTGCCTCCTGCGCAAGCAACCGATCTGCAATCATCGCCTGAAGTTCTTTGCGCTTTATCGTGTAAATTTCTTCCTGAAGCTTGGCGAGCTTCGCACCGAGGGCTCTTTCTAAGTCCTCGACCGTGATGGCCTGCCCATTGACTTCAGCCAGTGGCGCCGACTCTGAATTCTCAGACCAGACCACAGTTACGCCACTCATTAACAAGAGGGCCAGACCGCCCAGGATTGCCCTGTGCAAGTTTCTGGGAAATCTGATTATTTCATTTGCTTTTCCAGGCTCCCTGGCGCCGGGCTTCCCACTAGACCATTCACCACGTTCTAAAGATTTTTGCCTCTTGAGTGTCATTTTGAATCCTCTGAATTCTGAATGCTTCCACGGGTTGTCACCAAAGAAACCGAGGCTGATATTTTAGAACAGGAACCCTTCCCCTCTGCAAAATCTTGAACAGGATAAACCTGTATAGACAAGCAACGAGGTAAGGCTTGGAGGGTTACCTCGTTTGGTTATTTGTCGATCTAAGTTTGCATTTTAATACCGGATACAGAACCCTGAGATATAAAACCTGCAAGGATCTGTGCCCGCCGTCTTTACATCGCATTGGTCAGAAACAAATGTAATCGTTTCACACTGCCAATCAATCTCACGGTTGGTAAAAGAGGTGAATCCATTCACATCATCGGGATCCCTTGGTGTGCAAAGTTTAGTTTGACTCGTCGGTATAATTTTACCGGTAGGACAACCATCTCCGTTTATTACCGGTACTCCACCCTGGATTGAAATTTGGCAGTTTACTCCATCAGTCGTCGTTAGAGTCACGGCACTTTCGGAAACGGCAAGTTGCGCGACGGCTGGGCCGTTGATCTCCTTGGACTCTACGTACCTATTCGACGCAATCACCTGCGCGGCTATCGGCATATCGGGGTCAGCCCCACTTGGCTCAACTGCAATAAAGACATTGGCACCTACAAGAGGATTGACGGATGGGGGCAAGGAATCAAGAGTTTGGACTGTCCTGCAGATTCCGTGGTTAACCATACCCAATCCGAATTTGGTCTTGGGATCTCCCTCTCCATCCGTAATAAACTTTCGGCAATTTACTGTGTTTTTCTCATGATTGAAATTATCAGTGAAACTGAGTTTGATCGCCAGATTGAGTTTATTCCCACTCTCACCCCGCACAAATTTATAGAAGTAAAATGTGGCCGGACGAGTTGTCCCCTTATCATCATTAGTGACAAGCCCTGAAACCGTCCCAAGAAACTCTAACACGTTTCCAGTCTTATTAAATACGGCACAATCGAAGTTGTCCTCCTCAGCAACAGAGCATTCTCCATCTCCATTGGCAACGGCCCCGGCCTCTGTGTAGGTGAAAAATGTCACCAAAGCGGTGACCATCATAAGAAGTAATACGGATTTGCTTGTGCGCATTGTGATTCTCCTTCTTTTTATTATGTTATTATGGGACTGTTAACAATTGATGTTTCATTGAAACCAACATTGTTAACATCAATTGTTTTAAATAAATTATTGATAAAATTGCAAGTTCTTCATTATTTAACAGTCCAGTTATTCATTGAGAACGTATGCCCACCTTCCCTTACGAATACTGGCCTCCTCTTGAGACTGGTGCTTTCTTGATAATACCCGTTGACTATTTTGTACATACACCTCCTTTCAAGAGATTTGCGCGTTTCGATCGTTATGGCAACGCCAGCGTGAGCTTGCCAAACACCACGCGGTCTGGCTGTATGCTCGGGTTTTTGAAGTCGGTGTCGAAATATTGAAACTCCTTATCCGTCACATTGCTGACGCCCACGGTGAACAAGCCGTACCGATTGGGCAGACGATAGCGGAGCCCCAGATCAAGTGTCCAAAAGCTATCGCTATCGGTTCCCGCCTCGTCCGTGGGTAAAAATCCTTCAAACAAGCCCTTCTGTTTGTGGTACGTCCCTGTCACGAAGGCGCCCAACCCGGACGGATGAAAAAAATTGGCCCCCAAGGGAACACGGTGGGACGTCAACTTGAAAAATCCGTCAGGCAATCTTCCATCCCGTTTCTCGTGTTCATAGAGATAATCCGCTCTGAGGGCCAACCAGTCATGGGGAGTCCAGAAGAGGTAGGCACGTCCAAGATATTCATCCCAATCCGCATGGGAAGCATTGCCTGTCGGATCGAAGAATGGAACTCTAATATCTCTCTTGCTGAATTCCCCCCCTGCATAGATGCCCTGGGGAAATTTTTGATTGATCGCCCCACCGTAGCGCCAGGTTTCAGCTCCATTAAAGTCATCAAAAAACTGATTGAACCCGGCTACCTGGGTGGGCTCAATGGTCTGATCCACAATCAGGGTTCTCTTCAGCGTTCTAAATGCAGCTGCCCGTATGGTCGTGCCTGGGAACGGTTCCCAAATCAACCCGGCTTTGGGGTTGAACTGATTTTTGTCATCAATCTGTTGCGCGTCGGAATCCAGGAAATCGCCACTGGCGCCAATAATCAGTGTCACATTCTTTGGCAGGTGGATGTACGAATACGCGTAAATGTTGGTGTGTTCCTGATCCACATCTATCTTAACTTGTTGAACATTGAAAGGAGGGGGAACGAGAAGTGGGTTCAACGTGAGTGTTATTCCAATGGCATCATCAATATTAGAATATCCTACGCCTGTCACCAGATTGACAAACTCTGAACGGAACAGATGCTGCGCTTCTCCCCAACCAGCCGATGGACTATTCCCAAAACCAAGAGAATCAACAGGAAACCCCACTTCATCATCAATCGAGCTATTACTTGCGGTGTTATAGGAGGCTGTACCCAGAATAGTCGAATTCGGGGCTAAGTCATGCCGGAAACCCACGCGGTAGGTGTTTTGATTTACTCTATTTTTTTCGCCTGGGAAGAAGTCGTCTTCGAAGAATCTGAGTCGCGGATCCCCTCTCTCCAGTCTCCTGTAACGATATTCAGCTTGAATGCTCGTGTCGGGAGACAGTTCCAGTTGCACAAAGGCGTTCACATTGTGATCCTCTTGGTCGGCGTTTTTGCGCCATCCGTCCGTCCAAAAGCTGTTCCACCCTACGCTGAAGGATGCCTTCTTATATATGCCGGCGATGACGGCTTCTCCAGCCGAGGTATCATTCCCGCCAATGAGCCCGCTGCCCAGGACGGTTAGTCGATCGCGGTTGACCATCAGCGAATTGAATTCACTAAACCCAAGCGCCTGAGCCCCCAAAGCACCCTGCTGCAGCGGGTTGGACAGCGCCTGGCTGGGTTGAATGGGTGTGATGTTGAGGGGCTGTAGTAATTGAGACCTGAGCAACTCGCTGACCCTGGCAACCTCGTGGCGGGGTAAGACAGAATAGGAATCAGCCAGGAACCGGGCAGCGGAGAAGCTCATGGGATCACTATTATAGGATAACCACCCCTCCACCAACGCGACCTGCTGGAAGCCCATGTCACTATAGACCCGGCCAAGCGTTGCGCTCCGGGCGGCCAGATCCGAATCGAGTGCCAGCTTGGAACGATAGACCGCCCGGTTGTCGTTCAAGTCGATGGCCTTTTCCAGGTCTTTTAACGCCTCAACCGGGCGGTTCGTGAGCTGTTTCTGGAGCGCGTGGTAGAAGAACGGGGTGGGATCTTTTGGATCCAATTCTTTGGCGAGGTCATACTCTCGATCCACCCGGTCTGACCGTTTTTCCTCAAACAGGGCTTTACCGAGGTAGCTCCGGACAAGGGCGTTATTAGGATCCAGGCTGGCAGCGACTTCGAGTTCCGCCCGGCCTTCCGCCACCTCACCGTCCCGCATTTTTGCCAGGCCCAGCCCAAGTTTTGGAAGGGCATCCGCCTGGTCCAGCTCATGCGCTTTCGTGAAGGCTTCCCGGGCTTTGGCGGTTTTGACCTGCATCAGATAGGCGAACCCTAACACCGTCTGGGTTCTGGCCAGATTGGGATTAAGCGCCGTGGCCTTTTTGGCAGCTTCGAGGGCTTCATCCATTTCTCCGAAGCCCATCCGTACCTCAGCCAACCGTGCCCAGGCCAGCGCGTCGTCTGGGTTCACCTCCACCGCCTTTTCCAGACTGGTCCGTGCCCCCTTAAGGTCGAACTGTGCCTGCTGCGCGTATGATTGGGCAATCCGCGCGGAAGAGGATTGCGGGTCTGCCTCCACCGCCTGTTGGGCAAGCGTCATACCTTTATCCTTGTCGTTTTGAGTAATGGCGATTATTGATTGTAGGGCTAGGACGGTACTGTTTTTAGGATCGACCTGTAGGGCCCGTTCGAGATCTTGGCTGGCCTCGTCCACACGGCCTACTGCTAGAGACGCAGCCGCGCGTCCTGTTAAGACGCGCGGGTCGTTCGTCTCTCGCCCCGCGAAATCGTCAGGAGGAACTTCCATCACGGGGGGATAATATAAGGCCCAATGCACGGCATCCCGCGGCTTGACGACGGTCCGATACGTGGGCGCTTGCCCTCTTGCCGCCACGGCCGACTGCCCGCTGGTGAGTGAAAGCGTTCCCGCGTCGTTGGCCGCCACGACCTTGCCCTCAAAAATCGTGATTTCTGTTTGATCATCTCCTTTGCGGATAACCCCCTCCGTTCCTTCTACACCTGCATTCACGAACGCCGTGCGCACTTCCAAGGCGCGCGTGGCCCGGCTGAAGAAATACGTGGCTCCCTGGACGAGGTCGATTAGGAAGGCTTGTTCTTTTTTTACACCGCCCAGGGTGATCGTGGTGTTCTGATCAAGCCGGAGTATGGGTTGATTATTTAGGGCGATATCAGCACGGCTTCTATCACCCACCCGAATTCTATCTCCGGAACAGAAGGAGTCATTGAGACTTACCGGCTGCCACCGCGTCACATATACGCGTCGCACCTCCACAGAACCCTGAACCGACACAGCTGTGGCCACACTCGGGTCACAATCTGCAGCCAAAACTGGCACTGGAGCTAGCCCTATGAGCAGAAGGTTTGTGCAGAGTTGCAAACGAGCAAGGGGGGTAGTGACCGCTTTTCCTATCATATGTTTACTTTTTTGCCTCTTTTAAATTCCGAGTGGGTCATACTTCCTTTTAGATAGCGGCTATGCCATGCTTCCC
>JAZFZJ010000241.1:0-5016 GCA_036443915.1 Nitrospirales bacterium | reverse complement strand
CGATAGGTGGAATCAACGTGTAGCCATGCTCTAAATCGGTCGCGACAAAGAGATTGGAGGGGAGAGGGGTTGTCTCATTCAGAGGAAACATCTCGATATAATATTGGAGTGTTGCCAAGATTTCCTTTCCCACCTTCATGCTGGTATAGGGGGGGTAGGGGCTGTCGGCAGTATTCGGACCTAAGGGGTTTTGAGAATCGGCCTCACGTGAAGAAGCGTCCGCATGCCCATTATTCTCTCCCTCACCTGCTTCTGTTTTAAAATGAGGGGTTTCTCCTTGTTGGCAACTGGGATCTGGTTTTATGACAATGGACTTTGTGCGGATAAAACGAGGGCATCCTTCATGAAATCCTAAAAACGTAAACCCCCAATGACTCACAAAGAGAAACATGGCGCCAGAGGAAGAGGAAGTACTTCGATGGTCTTCAGCTTCTAACATGTCTTGGATATGGGGCTGATACAAATCAAAGATATTCAGACCTGCAATTCCCACCGATACAGGAACCAGGTTAACTTGCAAACACGCGCGCTCAAATTGCTCAATAATTTCGTTACGTATAGCCGTTCCTAACACTTTGACTTTTTCCGGGTTATCGGGTGCAGGGGAGTCTGTGATAGAGGTTGGGACATAGACGCCATAGGCCAGGCGAGATTGGGTCGTATCGAGTTTGAGGTCTTGTTGAAATCGCCAGGTCAAGAGAGCGGTCTGTTCACTTTTTTTTGTGGGAAATGTCGCAAAGTCGAAGACACTGGTTCGGGCACATAGATCCGGGAGGCTGATAGCAACGGAGATGGGTTTTTTAATGGGGGCCACCAAGGTTCGTAATTGGTCGACAAATAGTTCGGTGTTCTCAATGTTAGGTTTGGCTGAGGAAAGACGGAGCACTCCAGCTGGAAGAGGAACACTCTTGACTTGCTGAAGAATGGGTTTCCTCCATTTTTGGGTAATATTCACCATGCAGAGGGTTTCTTCGGATAGGGAAAGGGCTAAGGTTGGTTTCTTGAGGGGAAACAGTCTCATGTTAGGTCCTCAACCGGGGTCACACGGTTAATTTCTTTGAGAGTACTTTCTCCGCGATAGACCTTTTCCAAAGCGGCTTGTCGCAAGGTCGTCATGCCTTGGGCCATAGCAGCGATACGAATTTCGGAAGCCGACTTTCCATTTAAAACCATTTCTTTTATGGAATCGGTCATATCCAAAAATTCTGTAATCGCTTTCCGTCCCCTAAAGCCTAACCCATGACAGTCATTGCAGCCTTTCCCTTCAAAGAACGTCTTGTGCTTCACCGACTCATAATCGATCCCAGCTTCCAGGCACTGCTCAGGATGAATTTGAATAGGAACTCGGCATGATGGACAAATGGACCGCACCAGGCGTTGGGCAAGAATACAACTGAGTGAAGCCACGAAATTGTAGGGCTCAATACCCATGTTCACAAATCGACCGATCACATCAAAGGCGTTATTGGCATGGACCGTGGTAAAGACCAAATGTCCGGTCAATGCTGATTGAATAGCTATTTGAGCCGTCTCCAAATCTCGAATTTCTCCCACCATAATCTTATCAGGATCGTGCCGCAAAATGGATCGAAGCCCTCGAGCGAAGGTGAGACCTTTTTTCTCATTGACAGGGATTTGCACAATGCCCTTCAATTGATATTCAACCGGATCTTCAATGGTAATAATTTTATCTTCCGTGGTATGGACTTCGTTTATCGCAGCATACAGGGTTGTGGTTTTTCCGCTTCCAGTGGGCCCCGTCACGAGCACCATCCCATAAGGACGGATAATCGCTCGCCGAAACCGTCGAAGGTCCTCACCCGTATATCCTAATGCTTCCAATCGCAGGCCTTGGACCCCTGCCGAGATATGTTGTTTATCCAAAATTCGAATGACGACGGATTCGCCATAGACGCTTGGGAGGATGGACACACGAAAATCGATAGTTCGTTGATTGAGAAGCAACTTGAAGCGACCATCCTGTGGCGTTCGGCGTTCGGCTATATCCAACTCCGACATAATTTTCAGTCGAGAGATCAAGGAAGAATGAATGCCCATCTCAAAGGGATCCATGGCCAAATATAATACCCCGTCAATACGAAACTTGACTTCTACCGACCGATCGGTGGGTTCGACATGGATATCGCTGGCATGCTTTTGTAAGGCTGTTAAAATGATCGTATTTACCAACTTCACCACGGGACTTTGATCTTGCGTGATTCGTTCGACTGAGAGGACTTCCTCTCCTTTTTCATCCTCTTTGATCAGAACGGGATCCAGCTCAGCTTTAATTCGAGTGAGAACCTGACTGTTGCCTTCACTATTACTTAAGACTTCAAGAATCGCTGGTTTTGAAGAGACAACTAATTGCAACTCATACCCTAACTGGTGTTCCAGTTCATCGATCATACGGAGGTCTTGGGGTTTGGCAATGGCAATCGTGAGAATCTGATCTTCTTTTTCCATGGGAACAAATTCGTAGCGGTGCATCAGCTCCACAGGGATCGCTTCCATCAGTGAGCTGGGAACGCGAAATTCCTGAAGGGCATTCCAAGGAAGCCCGTATTGGTCAGCCAGAACTTGCCCGATCACGTCTTCCGTTAACGTCCCTCGTTCCAATAGGATCTCATCAATCGATTGATTTGAGCTCCGCACTGTTTCCAGCAGACTCTCTTTTTCTCTTTCTAATATCAAACCCTTCTTGACCAAGAGCTCTTCGAAAGGCAAACGTTTTACGGGCGTCGTCATGGGGAACCTATCTTTCGGCGTTCAATGGTTACACCGCTCCTGCCATTTGGAAAATGGGCAGATACAGGGCAATCACCACACCCCCTAAAATAATGCCAATTAGAATGATGAAAATGGGTTCAATCCAGGTCATCATTCGAGATAATTCAAAATCTAACTCACCTTCATGAAATTCCGCTACCTCAAAGAGCATGGCTTCTAAGGCTCCCGTTGTTTCACCGACATCAATCATCTCAAGGGTTAAACGAGGAAGAAAATGCTCTTTTTTTAAAGCCGCTGAAAAACTCGTACCTTCTCGAACATGTTCAATGACCGCCTTGAGCGCTTTGGCAAACACTTTGTTCGGCATGGACTTGGCAGTCACTTGAAGAGCCGATAACAAGGGAATGCCTCCGCCCAAAATGGTTGAAAGAGTCCTTGTCAACCGAATCACTTGATTTTTAAGGAATAAGGGTCCCACAACGGGAGCATGGAGCAAAAGCCAATGTATTCGCCACTGCCCTTGAGGGGTCTGTTTCCACCAATAGAACCAGCCTCCTCCGAGTGCAAGAATGATGAGAATACCTACCATCCATTGACTGGCGGCACTGGTGATGTCCAAAAGCAATTGCGTGGCCCATGGCAATTCCACGCGACTCTCTTGATAGACTTCAGCAAAGGAAGGAAGAACGAAGAATAAGAGACCCACGGTCACCAAAATCCCAAAGCCTAATAAAAACAAAGGATAGATGGTGGCCTTCACAACTTTTTCCTTCACGCCGATGACCATTTTTAAATAGGCAATATAGCGATAGAGCACTTCAGGCAGATTTCCTGCTTGCTCACCGGCTCGAATGGATGCTTGGTAGAGTTCAGGGAAATAGATGGGATGCAGGGCCATCGCTTCTGAAATAGCTGAGCCTCCTCGAATACTTTCTCGGACGGACTGGAGGGCTTGTTGAAAACCTACTTGGCCTGTGCGGTCGGTTAAAAGATCAAAACATCGCAACATGGGTAATCCCGCTTTAACTAATGCCAAAAACTCTTGATTGAAAATCAGAAAATCTCGAAGCGCAATAGGACGCTGGCGCGACCAAATCGACACCATGGGACGAGTGCCCGCCCCGCTCAAATTGAGAATCAACAGGCCTTGCGCTTCTAATTCGGAGCGGATGGTTCGGGCATTGTCCCCTTCTACATTCGTCTCGATAATTGTACCATCCGGACGAGCGGCTTTGTAATGAAACTGAGGCACTAGGGTGACTCGTGCGAATCGGAATCTGGACTGCCGATTGACAAGATATGGCTGGGTTCAGAAGGAATTTCCACTGGTGTTTCTTCCGCTTGTGGCGCTTGACTTTGAACCTCTGCCTTGGGGTGCTTTTTCTTGACTGTGGGAGTGGTGGACGTCGGTAATGGTAGGGTCTTGGAAGGTCGGGATTCGGTTGGCCTGGCCACTTTCAGGCGATGCCCGGTTACGATGAGATCTGATTTGAGGCCATTCCATTCCCGGAGCTGTTCAACAGAGACTCCATACTCCCCAGATAATCCCCATAACGTGTCGCCATCCTGAATGACAATGCTTCCTTGGGGGCTAGGCGTTTGCTTGGTTCTAGAAAGGCGGCCAGCTTTAGGGCTCGTGACTTTAGTCTGTCGAGGTTGACCTTTGTTGGGGGTAATGTGCATTTCTTGTTTAATGAGGGTAATGTCCGAGATCAACCCTTTAATGCTGGCCATGATTTGTCGAATCGAGCCATGCAGGCCTTGAATATCGGATACCATTTGAGAGGTGTCCGGCATGCTCGCGACTTGAACTTCCAGCTCCATCTTTTGTTTGCGCAATTGATCCCGTTCAGCTTGAGAAGAGAGGAGTTCACTACGAACTTTTTGTAGCGTGCGACCTTGATTTTGTTCACGGTGTTGGATGGATTGAGACTGTTTTCGTAAAGATCGCAGTTCTCCCGCTTGCTTGGCCATGAGAATTTTAAGCGAGGCCATTTCTCCCCGTAAATTGTCGGCTTCGGTTCTAGCCTCCTGGAGCAGGACAAGTTGTTGTGGTGGATGAGAGGTTTGTTCTCCCGGTGCATTGATCTCGGGTATTTTGGTTGGCTTGTGCGCACAGGCCCCTAAAGCCATAATCAAGGTCCCGCTTAGAATCACGCGTTGCAGATACAGAGGCCTCATAAATAACCTACCAATCTTTGTAAGGAGTCCCATCCAGCGCAAGTTCATCACTCCCGCTTTTAATATCATACACTCCAGTAGGGGAGTCATCACCCTCCTCCTGTT
>JAZFZJ010000240.1:0-3980 GCA_036443915.1 Nitrospirales bacterium | reverse complement strand
AACCGCCTACGTGCTCTTTACGCCCAGTAAATCCGAACAACGCTCGCCACCTTCGTATTACCGCGGCTGCTGGCACGAAGTTAGCCGTGGCTTTTTCTTGAGGTACCGTCTAAGTGGTTACCCACTTTCTCTTTCCTCACAAAAGGGGTTTACAATCCGAGAACCTTCATCCCCCACGCGGCGTCGCTGCGTCAGGCTTTCGCCCATTGCGCAATATTCCTCACTGCTGCCTCCCGTAGGAGTCTGGCCCGTCTCTCAGTGCCAGTGTGGCTGATCATCCTCTCAGACCAGCTACCCGTCGTTGCCTTGGTAGGCCGTTACCCCACCAACAAGCTGATAGGACATGAGCCCCTCCTTGAGTGCCAAGCCCACGGCTTAGCTTTCCTTCCCTTCCCTCAGGAAGAGTAGCGTATAGGGTATTAGCTCACCTTTCGGTGGGTTATTCCCTTCTCAAGGGTAGGTTACCCATGCATTCCTCACCCGTTTGCCACTTTACTACCGGGTTGCCCCGGATTCTCGTTCGACTTGCATGTGTTAGGCGCGCCGCCAGCGTTCGTTCTGAGCCAGGATCAAACTCTCAAAAGAAATTCATTTTTCAAGGGCCGCCATTTCAATACACTTGTTCCACTGTTGGTTTTCCAGTTATTCAATTTTCAAAGAGCAACTTCTCAAGGCGAAACTTGATTATAGGGAAGCTAAAATACACTGTCAAATACTTTTATGGAAAACCGTTTGGTTGGTATTAGGTATTTTTAAAAAATCTTCCTAAGGTGAACTGAACAACTTTTGCAATGTTTGGCCCTTGCTCTCAAAAGCACCCGTCTCCTTAATTACAATGAAAATTGCATTACCAGGAATCCCCTTGTCTTTGCGTATGCTTGGGATTAAAAAATTTAATGTGTGGATGCTTAAACAACCCAATCAAGACCATGCCGGCGATAAATCCCCCAATGTGCGCAAAAAAGGCTACCCCGCCCCCTTGATGGCCAATACTCATCCCACCGCTTAACACCTGCATGAGAAACCATAAGCCCAATACCACGCCTGCGGGCACATAAAAGGTCCCGATGAACCCATAGGGGATCAACACCAAAATGCGCGCATGAGGATATAACAATAGGTACGCACCTAACACACCAGATATGGCACCACTTGCCCCAATCATTGGGATAGTGGATTCGGGATCAATGAGCCCATGGCTTAACGCGGCCACGACACCACAGGCCAGGTAGAAAACCACAAATTTGGCATGCCCCATGACGTCTTCAATGTTATTTCCAAAAATCCATAAATAGAGCATATTGCCAAGTAAATGCATCCAGCCGCCATGTAAAAACATACTTGAAAAGAGAGTGCCATAGGTCGGTAGACTGAGCAATTCCGGCGGTAACTGCACATGTCCAAAAATAACACCAGGAATGGCACCATACATATAGATAAACGCCTCACCGTAAGGCCCAGGTAAGGAAATTTCATACAGAAACACCAGCACACACATCACAATAAACGCCACGGTGACGATAGGCTTAATTTCAGTGGGATTATCATCCCGTAATGGAATCATTCTTTCACCAAAGACATGAGCCCAAATGATCAGGAATGAGGAGAAGTAGAGGACGGTTGCGGAAGACCTAAAGCCGGATTAAGGATTGCTGCAGAATCCTCACCAACGGAGATGGAAAAACCAGCGGCATGGGTATGCCCGCCGCCGCCATATTGCAGGGCAATGTCAGATACCGAAATCCCGCCTGATTTGGATCGAAGGGAAAAATATCGGCGTCCATCTTTCTGATGCCAGATAATCCCAAAAGAATAATTAGCGGAAAGATGTTCGCCAATTTGGCTCGTTAAGACCGGGGAATACACCGCAGGAACAGTGTGTCCCGCTAGCGACACCAACACCGCCTCCTTCACCATTTTCTCCACTAAGGTCGTTTCGTACCGCAAAATTCCTGCTCCCTCAACCTTCAAGGTTTCAAATTGGAGGCGTTCCCACGTTTCAAAATCAAAGGGATAGGAGGCTAATGCCGCACTGATTTCCCTACTAAATGGTAAATGCCACTGCCACAAATCCTTATCTTGCACATATTGTAAAAGCCAGGGAACCGTTTGACCATGGGCCCATTCCCATGCCAGGACCGCCCCACTGCGGTTCATGTCAAAGTACGCAAAAGACAAATCTGCCAACGAGGCTTGGGCCGTAATATGATGATCCAAAATGTGCAGGCTGGCCGTGTGTTCAGCCAACTGGAGAATTGCTGCGCGGGGATAACTAAAATCGACCATCACCACATGCTGATTTTGCAATCCATCCGGCGGGGGAAACCCATGCTTGACGGCTACATATCGGGCATCGGGAAACCGTTTCCATAGCGCCCAAGCCGACCCAAAACCATCCATACACTCGGCATGATACAACACGACATTTGGTGGGTGAGGCTGTGGCAAATCGTCAAACTTGGTCATACTCGTCCCTTTTCCCGTCTGAGCTTATCATGTTGTCAAAGGATTGGAAATAACTAACCGAGACTCACGACATCGCGTCACGAGTCTGGCCTGGAAACCACTCGGGCATTCAACCAATCAATACATTGTCGAAGTCGTCCTAATTTCTTCCAATTAAAATGCAGCCCTAACCGGGGCAAATGAGCCAGTTGCGGTTCATCCATTTCTTCGGGCAATGCATCAACTTGCTCAAATCGTCCCTCTTCAACCAGATCGGCAAATTGCTGATTCAGCTGGGCTAGCTCAGCCACCGAGAGAGTATATTGCATGCGGAGAATCATGCGATTACCCACCATCCGAAGCGAATGGTAATTCAGATAAAATTTCTGAATTTCCTCCACAGCCGCTTCAGCAGAGTGGATGACCTTGAATAGGGCCAAATCAGATCGACTAATCAATCCCCGATGCACAAGCTGCCGGTCCATAAATTCCATCATTCCCGCCCAATAATCACCACCAGGGGGCTCAAGGCATAGAACAGGTATGGGGGAGGTTTTGCCTGTTTGAATAAGGGTTAAGACTTCGAACGCTTCATCTAAGGTGCCAAACCCACCGGGAAAAATGGCAACGGCATTCGTCTCTTTGACGAGCAATAGCTTTCGAGTAAAAAAATACTTCAAGGTGACCAATTTTTTATCATCCGCAATCAAATCGGTTGGGGGTTGTTCAAAGGGCAACATAATGTTCACTCCAAAGCTCTGTTCCCGACCTGCCCCTTCAATCCCAGCCTGCATAATGCCTGGGCCTCCTCCCGTTATCACCATCAATCCACGTTCGCTGAGCAATTGACCCAATTGGGAGGCGAGACGATAATTGGGATCATCCGCTGGTATTCGGGCCGACCCAAAAATGCTCACTTTTCGGACATCGCGGTACTGCCGAAACACCCCAAACGCATATCGAAGTTCTTTCAACGCGCGATGCAGAATTTTGAGGTCCAAGGCATCCGCATCCGGTTCATGAAGTTTGACGACGCTGGCAACCATTTCTTTGACCAGGATCGTCCGAATATCATTGGAAGGTCCTGTCCAAAGAGACTGGATTTCCCGTACAATCGCATCCTCCTCAACAAGGTTCTTAGAAAAAGAGCCCTGTAGGCGAGGAAAGTTCAAAACGGTTTTTTCCGAGACTGTTGTCATGGGAATATCCTAAAAATGTGCGAACGAAACAGGCGAAAAAACGTTCTCGGTGAATCGAAAGGAACCCGTTGAATAATTAAAAATTTTTCAAAATCGAACACGTTTGGAAAACAATATCTAACCTCAATGGTAAGAGGGAATGTTCAAAAAAGCTCACTGTCACACCCGCCCAGCCCATGCACGCCAAGACGTGCTTTTCCTCGGGCAAGGCCGCAGACGGTTTGACGCCCGGAGCATACGGGCCAGTACGTGAGGACGGCAAAGCCTTAAGAACGCCCCTGGCGGCTTTTTTCAACGTTCCCTAAAGGGACCTATTGGAATGACCAAGTCAGCGGC
>JAZFZJ010000239.1:0-3159 GCA_036443915.1 Nitrospirales bacterium | reverse complement strand
ACCAAGCCCCCATAGACTCCTATATGGAGAGGATGATCTTCGCGAAGGACGGATTTTCCTAGGAGTGTGGTGGCGAGAGGGACATTCATATGTTCAACCAAATGGGTCAGTTCGTCCTGCAACCCAAAGCGATAAATCTCTGCTCCTGCCAAAATCACTGGTCGCTCGGATGCGGCTAATATCCCCCGGACTTCCGCTACTGCTTCTTTTAAGGCAGCGGGATTACTCGAATCCCCAGTTTCTTGGAGAAGTAGGGGGGATGTCACTTCTAAAGGGGCCAACACTAGGTCACGGGGAATTTCCAGGTAAATTGGACGTTTGGACCGCATGAGGGCCTGTAAGGCCTTATCGATTTCCCGTTCAGCCGTTAGGGGATCATCAAGGACCACCGAAGCCACAGTGATACGATCGAAGACCTCTCGCTGGGTAGAAAGATCGCGGACCATGTGATGGAGGAAGGGAGTTTGAACACGCTCGGCCAATCCTGGTGACCCAGACAACACCACAACCGGGGATCGTTCGGCATAGGCGCAGGCCACTGCATTGACAATATTTAGCCCACCCACACAATAGGTCACACAGATTCCGCCGATTCCTCGAATACGTGCATAGGCGTCTGCCGCAAAACCGGCACAATCCTCGCGTGTGGTCCCAATATGCTGGATAGGCGATTCTTCAATCAGTTTATAAAGGGTGAGGATATAATCCCCGGGAATACCGAAGATATGATGCAATCCGAGGTGATGCAGACGCTCAAGCAATAGAGAGCCAATTGTCTTCGTCATTTCTCCTCCTCGTAGTTTGCTCTTTGAGCATTTCTTTCTAATTGTTCCCAAAGGTTCAGGATCGTTGTTATTCGCTTAATGAAGGTGGCCACAGCCAGGCTGCACCTCGTACGCCAGACGAATCGCCATGCACAGCCCCGACCAACCGGGTATCGACTCGATCGGAAAACACCCACGTTCCCCAAAGCATGGGCACATGTTCATAGACCCTCTCAAGATTGGACATGCCTCCTCCCAGCACAATCACCTCCGGATCCAACACATTGATGACGGTCGCTAATCCACGGGCTAACCGATGCTCGTACCGTTGGAGAGCTTCTTCGGCCTCTTGATCACCCTTCAAGGCCTGGGCACCGATATTCGTTGGAGAAAGATCCTTCCCACTGCCTTGAAAAAAATCCCTCTGCAAACCTGGACCTGACAGAAAAGTTTCCAAGCACCCTCGTTTCCCGCAATAACATTCCGGGCCAGGCCGTTCATCATCTTGAGGCCAAGGTAATGGATTATGCCCCCATTCTCCAACAATGCCATTCGGGCCCGTGAGCAATTTCCCCTCCCAACACATGCCTCCCCCTACACCAGTGCCTAGGATCACGCCGAACACTGATCCTGCACCAGCCCCCGCGCCATCGGTCGCTTCTGACAGGGTAAAGCAATCGGCATCATTTGCCAGCCGAACAGTCCGACCAAGCCCCCTACTCAAATCTTGGTGTAATGATTGCCCATTAAGCCAAAGAGAGTTGGCATTCTTCACCAACCCAGTCGCGCGCGAAAGAGTCCCAGGGATCCCAATTCCGACTTGAGCCTTGACCGCAAACTCCCGTTCAATTTCTTCAACGAGATCGAAAACTGCCACCAAGGTTTGGTCATAATCATCGCGCGGCGTCTCCACTCGGCGTCTGGTGAGTTCCACCCCTTGGGGATCAAGTAACAGCCCTTCGATTTTTGTACCGCCTACATCAATCCCAATGCGCATGATGTTATTTAAAAGCAGGTAGGTAAAAGATACGAAGGGGAAAAAGTCTTAGACAACTGTATGAATTTCATCACCTTATCATGGCCTAGAAAAAGAAAGAAAACGTATCACTTCGCTTCTAGAACGATCCCCTCTGTGGCTGGGCAGGAATACCTAGAGAAAATATCTACGTTATTGCCAGATTTCAACTAGCATCTTTCAAAAATTTGACAACTGCTGATCCTCAAGTTGGCCACCCATCGTTTTCCTTTTCCCTTACAACTCAAGAAGTTGCATGGATGCCCGGGATAGATGTTTCCCTACATTCCATTTGGCATATCAGTTGCAAATTTATCTGAATGAAACCACAAGAATGACAAAGGGAAAACATACCACCGCTCTATAGGAAAGGACAGAACCATGAGACATCCATCACACATCACAGCATTGGGGATCGGGCTAGCTCTCGTTCTTTTTGGAGGAGAAATGACCTTGGCCGGGACACCTCCGCCGGAACCCAGCGAGGCGTATTTAGTCGATGAAGATATCAATATCATTACTGGACTCTACACCCGAGAATATTCTCTTGCCCAAGACGGGATCGTGGATTACAAAACTGCCCGGCAGATCATCATATCCGAATACAATGAGCATTGGAATTCTGTGGTTGTAACCAAAGAGTTTCCTCTGTTCTATTGGCACGATGCGAACCACAGTGGGCAATGGAACATGTATGTCGATCGCCAAGTGGAAGGCTGTTCCTGCGATATCGTCCCATACCATGTGCAGACTGAAGACTCGATAGCGTATGAAGACCCCTTTGCTAAGCAAGCCAGGAACCCCTGAAGGAAAGACTGGAACGATGCCAGGTCTGCGCCTGAATCAAACAAAGCCCTTGAGAACAGGATCTCATCAATGTCTTTTAGGAGCCGAAAAAAATGAGGATTTTTTCAACGTTAATACTTGCCATTTGACGTTTGCGAAATGGAAATGTGTATGTATTTCAAATGCTTAATGAACCTTCCCTTAATTTATGACTGCAGTAAAATATTGATATGAGGGATTATCCGGTTCATGATGTGTAGGGGATACAGACTGGAAATTCCCGAGAGGTTTGGGTTATTTATAACTAGCTCAGGAGGTTCATGATGAATGCTCCAAGACGAAAACCCTTTGAGGATTTTTGGGAGAACGTGAAGGATGAAATCCACAGTCACCCGGTTATTGTTGATAATCCCTATTGCAAGTGGTTTAAAAAGGGAGATGCGACCGAAGGGCAGTTGATTGACTTGTTTGAACAATTTGCCGTCTTTTCAAAATGGTTTTTGCTGGCCCAATTGATGAGGGTTCTGAATGCATCGGACCTTGAAGCTGAAACACATGCACGATTTATTTTGGCAAACGAATTGGGTGTGAGAA
>JAZFZJ010000238.1:0-6827 GCA_036443915.1 Nitrospirales bacterium | reverse complement strand
CTCACATCCTCGAAGCTCTGGGACTTGCAGTAGGGGCCTGTTGAAAAAGCATGCCCTCGCGAAGGCGCAGGGTCCGCCAGCGGCGTTCTCGGGCCTTTGTCGTCCTCACGTACCACGTGTACGCTCCGTCTGCCAAATCCCCTGCGGCCTTGCCCGAGGAACGGCACGTCTTGGCGTGCACGGGCTGGGCGGGTGAGACAGCGGGCCATTTTGAACAGGCCCCTTGCTTGTGATGATTCCTGGAATGTGCAAGATGGGATCGGCACTCTCAAATTTTTTGGTTATTCAACAATCTCAGCAGACCCTATTCCCTTACAGAATTGAAGGCCCTTTGCTTAGGAATCGTCCCAATCCCCATTCCGGTGTTCGGACCGTGCCAGAAAGGGAACGTTGAAAAAAGCCGCCAGCTGCGTTCTCAACGCTTTGCCGTCCTCACGTACTGACCCGTACGCTCCAGGCGTCAAACCGTCTGCGGCCTTGCCCGAGGAAAAGCACGTCTTGGCGTGCACAGGCTGGGCGGGTGAGACAGCGGGCATTTTTGAACATTCCCTCTTGCTATAGGTCATCCATGGAATATGGCAAAGGCTATCCGCATTGAAAGAATTTCAAATTATTCAACAGTCCACGGTAGGAAGTGCGATGGTCTCGACGGATGTTCTCCAACCAGGCGTGGTGATCTCTATTCCTTACCTGCCCTATGCGGAAGGCTGGGAACTCCAACAAGCCCTGGTAGCCCAACGAATTACGGACCGCCGGCCCGACACGTTGGTATTGACAGAGCATGACCCCGTCTTGACGTTGGGACGAACGACCAAGCCTGAACATTGGAAATCCCACTGGCCCGAACTGCAGGAGAATGGGATTGCGCTGCATCAGACTGAACGCGGCGGTTCGGTCACCTATCATGGCCCTGGTCAGATCGTTGGATATCCAATTATACGACTTCGAAAATTTTTCCCAGGTCCCAAAGTGTATGTGCAGAAACTAGAAGACGTGTTGATTCGTACGTTAGCCGAGTGGGGAATTCCTGGATGTCGGCATGAGTCGTATCGGGGAGTGTGGATCAACACCAAGAAGGGC
Source organism: Nitrospirales bacterium (assembly GCA_036443915.1). GTDB lineage: Bacteria > Nitrospirota > Nitrospiria > Nitrospirales > UBA8639 > Nitrospira_E. Next base: position 5,747 of record JAZFZJ010000238.1, on the reverse strand, counting down.
CATCTTGAAAAGATTGCTTCTATCGGTGTGCGAATTTCTCAGGGCATTACGATGCACGGCTTTGCGTTAAATGTGAATGTGGACCTTCAGCCCTTTTCCCTTCTGGCCCCATGTGGCATTGAAAACTGTGTGATGACCTCAATGGAGAAAATAGTAGGAACCGTGCGTGATTCAAATCTCGTGGGGGATGCCATTGCCAGAAACTTTGCCGAAGGGTTTGGTCTACGATGGATTCCAGACCAGTCCTAATAGATCTTTCCTGGTTTTAAATTCCCCAGCCCCCGCTCACATGCAAATTGGCTCCTGTCACGTACCGAGCGTCATCAGAGAGGAAATACCGAACGCCTTGGACAGCATCTTGGACGCTGCCGATATAGCCAGCGGGAATTTTCTTGGCCATGCCTGCGAGTTCTTCCGGTGGGGCGCTTCCCGAATCCACAAACCCTGGGGAAATGGCATTCACGGTGATGCCATCTGGAGCTAAGATTTTGGCCAAGGTCCGAGTAAGAATCAGCACGCCGACTTTGGCAATGTAATGGGCCGTCACATGGGGTTGAGCCTCCATTTTGTCCGCATTCGCCATACTAAACGAAATGATTCGGCCAGACTTTCTGCCTTTCATGCCAGGGGCCACAGCTTTCGCTAGATAAAAAATGGGGTGGAGGTTGTTTGTAAACATCTCAGACCACCCTTCGGAAGTCTCTTCAAAAAGATGAATGCGATGATAGGGGCCAGCTCCGTTGACCAGTGCATCAACCCGACCCCAGGTGTCTTCTACTTGCTGAACCAGCCGAGTGGCGGCCTCCGGATTCGAGACATCACATTGAATTGCCAGTGCCTTTCCACCTTGTCCCTCAATCGTTTGCCTGACGTCTTCAGCCTCTCGTTGACTCGTACGATAACAAAGAGCCACGGCCCAGCCATCGGTGGTTAAATCCAACGCAAGCGCCCGGCCAATTCCTCTGGCTCCCCCCGTGATTAGTGCGACACGCTCAGCCATGTGTTCCCTCCCTTGAGATCCTCAATCGACCTGAATTCTATGTTGAAAGAACCATTCCGTTTATTCCCTGTTGGTCAACGCTCAATTCGTTTGGCCAATTCTTGTAAAACGCCTTTTGTGCGAGAGGAAAAGGCCTGATTCTTCCGATCTTTGGCTTCTTGGATAAACACATGAAGATCCTCGACGGTATCGAGATCCCGAAGCATCGGCAATACCTTCAACTTTAAACCCATCTCCCTGATCTTTAGTTCGGTCAACGCAAATACCCGATTGGTAGACCAGGGTATATCCTCAAAGAGCTCCGGCATGGGTGTTCGCAACCCAATCAAATAATATCCGCCATCCACCGTGGGACCTAACACCACATCATAATCCTCCAGATTCTTTCCAGCCATTTTTAAAAACGTGCTAGTAATGCCAGGAATGTCGGTGCCAATAACCACCGCTGAACGATACGGAGAATCTAATGCCCTCTTGAAAGCTGCGGCCATGCGAGTTCCCAAATCATCACCTACCTGATCCCACACAGGGACCTTAAATCGAGTCTCCATGGCCCGAAAGAAGGGGTGATGAGATGTGGGTGACCCCGCTAGAATTCGATCATATTCTTTGAGAGGCTGACATCGTTCTAACACATCCAAAACCAGGCTCCCATGAAGACTGGCCGCTTCATCAGGGGTAAGAGGTGGACAGAGGCGCGTTTTGACTTGGCCCGCCACCGGCGCTTTGGCAAAGACAATGATTGCCATTGATGCTGGTGTGAACGCATTTGGATTCCTGGACCGACCATGCAGTTGCGGACGAGGAGTGCGTTTTCTATGGTTCTTACCGAACTGGGTCATAATAGTCTTGCAGATGACGGGGATCCCATCCCGCCCAGAATAAGAAGCGTAACGCCCACATCCGTACAATGGTGCGAAGTGGGCCCTGTTGTTCCCACCGACGAAAGGAGGCGATGACTCTTTCTCGCAGAGCCACGATCGTTCCCAATTTTTTTAATCGTCGACTGAATTCAATATCTTCCATAAGCGGGATCTCCGAAAAACCACCCATGCTCTTAAAGACCGACCGTCGGACAAAGATGGCTTGATCTCCTGTAGAAATGCCTGAAAGTCGTGAGCGCAGATTCATGAACCGGCTGACCAACCAGGCATACCCCCTATCTATAGGAAATCGCACATCAAACCGCCCCCCCACGCAGTGGGAATCGGCCATAGCTGTTTTAATCAGCGTTCTCGTATTCTCCGGCAATTGGGTGTCAGCATGTAAAAACAGGAGAATGTCGGCCGTGGCTTGAGCCGCCCCAGCATTCATTTGAGAAGCCCGACCACGCGGTGCGGAAAGGATCCGATGGCTTTCCAGAGGGGTTCCCTCTAAGACGGCCTTCGCTACCTCCACTGACCGGTCTTGGCTTTCCCCATCTACGAGAACTATTTCCTCAAATCCTAGGATGAGGACCGCCTCCAACATAGAAGACAACGCGGCCTGTTCATTGAAAACGGGAATGATGACGGCAATACTCATCAGTAAATGTTGAAAAAATATGCCCTCCCAAAGGCGTAGGATCCCCCAGTGGTCTTCTCAGCCCTTTCTTTTGCCCACGTTCTCTCGTTTACGCTACACCCACCAAAGCGCTTGCGCCTTTGCTGGAAGAGAACCATTGCCCTTCCCCACTGACCTCTTGGGAATTCACGAGATGATGAAAAAAGAATTGGGGTCCCGGGAATGTTGAATGGGCCAACCGTTCCATGCAGACGAGACACAACAGGTGAAACCCACCACGTGCAGAGAAGAGAGAAGGACCGTTAACTAATCGGTTGGCACTTTTGGAGTTTTGAACATGAAAAACACGACCACGCCGATCGTTCCCCAGTATACGAGATATTTATGCCAAAATAAGACTTCCCCAAATTGAAGAAAGGCCACCGCACAGAGAAGAGACAGGGCCATAACCGTATAGCGCCTCGTGAGATTTTCAATCGAAGAGTACGCCCAGAGGGCCATCCCTGAAAAATAGATAATCATGGGGAACACACTAATTTCTGCACCGGTACTGGCTGAAAGGAAGACTTGTATAAACCCAATAAAGACCATGGCAGATCCCACCATCTTCATGGCCACTTGCATCTGCCGGTTTTCCTGATCTTCTGAATCGTCCTCCTGAACCGGTCGAGGGACAGGAGGTTTCGGAGTCGTATTCTCTTCCGGCAGTTCTGGTTGGTTCTCAGGATTCATCATTACCACTTGAAATGTTTACTTAACGTAAGACCTTGTTGAGAATAGGACGACCCAAACGAAGATCCATAGAGGTGGGTGGGTATATTCTGCATTTTTTCGTAAAGAACTTTGAAAAAGGTTTGTCCATCCTGAATACGAAAGGGGACATCGTGCGGTCGTACTTCCAACACGACCTGCGTTCCTTTCCGAGTAGGGTTGGCATAGCCAAATCCGGGATCAAAAAACCCTGCGTAATGCGTTCGTAATTCCCCGCATGCCGCCTCGTAGGCCACCATTTCGGCGGAGTATCCTGGTGGCACTTGAATGCGCTCTTTGGAAGCTAAAATATAAAATTCCTCGGGCTCCAACAGCATGGTAGCCGATGCATTCCGATAAAGAGGTTCCCAATAATCTCCCGCGGCATAGTGGCCCACTTTGCTTAAATCGATGATATGACTATTCTTTTTAGCTCGATACCCCACAATAGCCTTGTCCCCCTCTGACGATCCCTGTAAGTCCACCCTAAGGAAGAGTCCATTATCCACCCGAATGTCTTTGGCTGACAAGGGCTGATCCGGTATTCCCCCTTCTTCATTATTATGGCACAACAAGGGTGTTGTTCGATGAAGGGTGCGAAGGGAAGAATCCGAAACGAGGGGTTTCCCACATATGAGCCTCAGTTGGTTAAGAGCCAACCCCGTCTGCACACGAATGGTAAATGAGCGCGGGACAATTTCCAAAAATAGGGGCCCGGCATAACCAGGTCGAATTTCATCGAACCCCACATGAAGGTCCGTCACGACTCGGGTAAAAATGTCTAACCGTCCCGTTGAACTCTTTGGATTGGTCCTGCCACGAATATCCTTTGGGAGCTTGAGCCCTTCCAACAAGGGCACCAAATAGACATGCCCTTTTTCTAAAATGGCCCCCTGACGTAAATCCATATCGTACATCACCAAATCGGATCGGTACAAATCCTCGATGGTAAATTGAGACTGCTGATCGGAGGGTTCAGGAAGAAAGCTACTGAGTAGCCGATAGGCTTTGGTGCCTAGCCGTAAATCCAGACTTGCAGGTTGGATTTGCTCAGGAGTGAATGGAACATCGGTTTGAATAACCCTTTGACGCACCAGCGTACGCAACTGTTGAAACGGCAAAATTCCTGACTGACGCGCTTTAGCCATTAATAATCTTCCATGGCACCAGCACTACACATATCTCGAGAGTTGGAAGTGTCAACCATGGGAAGTTCCCGACTGTTCGTGGAGTAAGGCTGGGGATAATGGTAGGTTTTATTCTCGAAATTTTTTAATACGGCTCCCTGTTCATCTAAATTCAATAAATAATCACCGGGCAATAAAGGAATCTTTCCGCCTCCCCCAGGCGCATCAATGACGAAATGTGGAACCGCCATGCCACTGGTATGCCCCTGGAGGGCTTGAATGATTTTCAATCCAGTCTCTACGGGGGTTCGAAAATGGTTGGTGCCTTTGGTGAGATCCGCCTGGTACAGGTAATAGGGTTTCACCCGAGCCAACAGCAATTGATGCATGAGGCGTTTCATAATCTCAGGATCATCATTTACGCCTTTTAACAAGACCGTCTGGGCTCCCAAGGGCACGCCCGCATCTGCCAATCGGCCGCAGCCTTCTACCACTTCCGGCGTCAGCTCATCCGGATGATTGAAATGCAAATTCATATAAATTGGATGGTAGCGTTTCACAATGTCACATAATTCGGGGGTGATTCGTTGAGGGAGGGTGCCAGGAACCCGGGTGCCAAATCGAATTAATTCCAGATGGGGGATGGATCGGAGCGCTTTGAGAATTCGCTCAATTATGTGATCGGGTAACAGCAATGGATCCCCGCCTGAAAGGATCACGTCTCGCACTTCCGTGTGCTCTCTGAGATAGGCCACAGCCTGATCCAATTCCCCCTTTTTCAAAAACCCTGGCTTCCCGACCAGCCGCTTCCTGGTGCAAAATCGACAGTAGATGGGACACTGGTTCGTCACCATCAACAAGGCTCGATCAGGGTACCGGTGGACTAAATGGGGAACCGGGCTATCGGTATCCTCTTCAAGGGGATCCTCAGGGGCATCAAAATCGTCCAATTCGATGGCCTCCGGCACTACTTGCTTCCAGATGGCATCGCCTTTTTCCTTAATCGTTTCCAAGACAGTGGGCGTAATTCGCATGGGATACAGGCCCACCACATCCTCCACCTCTTTGGGATCTACCCCAAGATGCTTGGCGAGATCCTTCGGTTTGGTAATGCTTTGGGCAAGAACCTTTTTCCAATCCTCCATAACTTAGTTGTTCCTTTCATCAAGGGAGCCGAGGGGTGGGGTGGATACTTCTGGCTCAGCCGGAGAAGAATGCCCCATGCCTTCGAAACGGTCAAGGTAGGTCAAAATTTCGGATGTCTCCGTCAACACTGTCTCTCCATCAACCAGAACCGGCACGTAATATTGACCTGAAACCTCATGCACCGTTTTCCGAAAAGGTCGAACATCTGGCACAATTTCATC
>JAZFZJ010000237.1:0-3039 GCA_036443915.1 Nitrospirales bacterium | reverse complement strand
TGGTTGTCTATTTGGCGATCATCAGTTCTCTTTTCTTCGTGTAAAGGAATCGTATCCAGTCGTATTCAAAGGGAGATCCAGTTTGATAATAACGAAACTTCACATTGTGTCGAGCATCAATGGCGTTGCCTAACGTATAGGCTGTGCCACGTTCAAAATGGTCAGCTAAGGTCAGCGGGACGTACAGGTAGAAATAACGGGCCGCCGAATCAACAGCAAGGCCTGTGGTGTCACGTGTGTTGGAAGGGCCAAAAATGGGCAATACCAAATAAGGGCCTGGCCCAAGCCCATAATGCCCCAAGGTTTGTCCAAAGTCTTCTGTTTGTTGGGGGATTCCCAGTGGTGTGGCATGATCAAAAAAGCCGGCCATTCCAAATGTGGAATTCACTAAGAGGCGCTTCAAAGCATTCAGGGCAGATTCCCCTTTCAGTTGAAAGAGTGAATTCAAGAAATTGTTGATGTCGGCAATATTAGAGAAAAAATTCGACAATCGATCTTCAAAGAAATCTGGCATCACGGCTTCATAGCCTGCCACCACAGGAAGAAATACATATTCATCAAATTTGGCGTTGAATTTATACACGCCCCGGTTAAAGCTTTCTAGTGGATCATCAATATCAATAAGAAACCGCACACCCGGTTGTACCACGCTATCCATGGATCGTTTAGCCGGCTCGATGGCTTCGTTTTCTGATGGGAGTTTCCCGGGGTGGCTAGCAAGTATATGGGGTGGTGAAGGGGCAGGTGTTGGAGGAGTCCAATCATTGATTCGGTCTAATTCATCACGAGATTCTTGAATTTTCTTCTCTAATGCGGCGATCCGTTGATCAAGGTCAAACGAAGGGGTAGAGATGGCCACATGTGATTCGTTAGGGGAAGCTGGCATAGACACAGGGATTGCCGTCGGGGTGTGAATGACGGTGGAGGAGAACACGTCAAGGCGAGGAGGATCTGAAGGAAAGGTCACCAGATCGTTCCTGTCATCCACAGTGACTTCCCTGTGGCTTTGAAAAAAATCGACGATATACGCAATGTTGTCACGGTATTCTAAATTGCCACAATGACCTCCATGAGGATAAATTTTGGCTCGAGACCCAAACACATTTCCTAAGTAGTTTATTTCTCCTGGTTCCATAATGACATCATCTGCATTATGGACCAGGCCAATTTTAGGCGTTTGTCGCAAATAGCTTTCCAGTCTTTCCAGACTGAGGTTGTCGATGAGGTCGTGCTCTGTCAGCGTGGGATATTTGGATTTAAAATACGGATAGAAATACTCACGAAAATAATCCAAGAAACTCACCCGGCCGGTTACCTTCAGATAATCCGTCACCGAGTCGGTAGGAGACAGCACTAAATTTTTGGGTTTAATATACCCGCTGTTGGTCAACACGTCCGACGTAAAGATCATATTGCTAGAAGATATCCGAAAAGAAACCCCGATCAGGGCGGCTAAGTCCTCATCGGCAGGTTGCTCTTGTTGATATACAGCATATAAAAAATCTCCCGTCAGATTGACGAATTGGCCATATTGGTACGCCCTCGTAAAACTTCTAAACACTCGATCGAAATAGTCTGGAAACTTTTCGAGGCCGCCAGGGATATTTTGGGTCAACATCTCATCAAGAATAGATGTGGAGCGGTATAAACTCACGGGGGGGTTGATCATCAGAACTTTTTTGAAGTGAAAATCCCCTTGTTCATCGTCGAGCTTCGACACAAATGCTGCTTGAGCGGCACCCAGGCTGTATCCCGTTAGATAAAAATCGGTGACCTCGACTTCGTCCTGAATGTCTAGCCACGCCAATCGCATGACCCGATAGAGATCCTGAGAGTCCTCTAACAGATGCCCAGGCACTCCAGAACTGGATGCGGACACAATGAAATTTCCATGAGTGGGTGATGAAAAAGACAGCACGTGGAAACCGGCCTGGTAGAAGGCTCGCTGCAGAACCTGCATTTTTTGGGAGTTGTATCCGGCTCCAGTGCCGGCAATCATGAAAATGAGAGGAGCCGGTGAATCCTGTGGCACTAAGGAATAGCGCAACCTTTTGTCGTACCAAAGCAGGTCAGGAACCTCGCGGTCTGGGAATACCTCCAATTCCCACAGCTCCACAGGAATGTCTTTTGGAAGCTCGGCTTTATAAGCCTGAGGCGTTCCAATCACCGTTGCCGCGAAAGGATTCGTGAAAGGGTAATCGTATGTGACGCCCTGGGCTCTCCCACTGACGGGAAACAAAAAACTAAGGCTAATCAAGACAATGATCCAGGCAGATTTATTCATGAATACCTTGGTATTGAGTGTTGAAAATATTTTGAATGTTGTAACAGGCTGATGCATGATAGTTCGTGTACATTATTTTTGGCCCAGGAGAAACCGATGGTATTGTATTTTCTGGTTTTCTTCCTATTGGAGCCATGTGGGGTTGGCCTGAACCTGCCTTTGTAATACCCGCAGTTGGGCCAGCAGTCCTCCCGCTTGCTGATAGGCATGAGAGGGAAGAGTTGGTTCTGAAGGCCTGACCGGTGTAGGAGGGTTGACTTTGGGGAGATGGTCATGCAGGTAGGCGAGCTCGGATACGATGAGCGTGGCTAAATCATACACATCGTTGGGTTGAATTTCAGAACGATCCAGATTTTGTGTTGCCAGCGTTAACATCTTAATCTTGGAAACGCGGGCGATGTTTGCCAACACCGTATAGCATCCACTTAACCGATAGTACACATCCCAGGGAGTCCGACCCCGTTCCAATGTCGGGAGGGAAGCTGGGGCGGTGGGATCAGGAAACTTTGTCAACAGTTGTTTCGCATAGTCTCGGCCTAAGGTGATTTGTTCAACCACATCTTTTGGCGAGAACTGGTGGATGAGTAACAGGTTGAGTTGTTTAAGGGCTAACCCAATTTCAAGAAAAACCTGCGTGGGAGTCGTGGTGGGATCAGGCAAGGCTTCACTGTTTGCGATGGTGAGTTCTAGTCCCTGTTTGAGGAGGAGGAGGCGCCGAAGTGCGGTATCCACCATTTTCCAGACATGAAGGGGGT
>JAZFZJ010000236.1:0-2571 GCA_036443915.1 Nitrospirales bacterium | reverse complement strand
TTGGTCTTAGGTTGGGTTATGACCTTTCTCGACACAGTCGATGGAAAATTGGCCCGGGTTACTGTGACCTCTACCAAATGGGGTAATCTTTTTGATCATGGCATTGATTTAATCCATCCTCCTCTTTGGTATCTTGCTTGGGGAATTGGTCTTTCCTCCTTTATACCTGTACTTTCTGGGATCACCCTGGAGGTAACATTTGGTGCCATATTGATCGGCTATATCGTGGGTCGAATCATTGAAGGGATCTTTCAATGGTGGTGGAGTGGGTTTGTCATATTTTGTTGGAAACCAGTAGATTCCTATTTCAGATTAATAGCAGCCAGACGGAACCCTTGCCTTATTCTGTTAACGAGCAGTGTGGCTCTGGGACGGCCGGATTGGGGATTGGAAGCGGTAGCCATTTGGACGGTGGTCTCCACGGTTATTCTTATAGGTAGATTCCTAATGTCGGTGTGGGAAAAAACCACAACTGGTTCCCTTACCTCTTGGTTGGCTAAAATCGATCCAGGTAATCGTCAAGATTCTTTGGCGGTGAGATTATTTACCAATCCCCCGGCGTGCATCAAATAAGACCACAGGTGTTTGGGTTTTTCCCCTCTTTGTCGGTTGGATGCTAACCTGCAGTTGAAGGTCTGGGCCTTCATTTTTGGTGTCATACAGCATGGCGATCTAAGATGCGTGTCGGAGTCCTCTATAATCCACTGAGTGGGCGTCTGGTTCGCCATCCCAATCTCATCCATAACGTGTTGAGTGTCTATGGAAATCTGCAGCAAGCCCAAGTCAAAACTCCACAGGATATTGTGGAAGCCCTCCGAACCTTTGCACACCATCATGTCACCCTTCTCATCATTATTGGGGGGGATGGCACTCTTCAGGCCACGTTGGATGCCCTGTTCAATGATCGTCCGTTTCAGACCATGCCCCATGTTGCGATTATGCCAGGAGGGACGGCCAATTTGGTTGCGGGTGATGTTGGAACAGGGCCATTACATGCTCAGTCGCTCAGAGCACTTTTGGCAAAGGCTGGGTCTCTATCTCGAGAGTTTTCTTTTGTTAAACGGCCCATTCTTCGTGTTCAGTTTCCTGACAATCGCATGCCCCTCCATGGCATGTTTTTTGGTGCGGGAGCCATTTATCAGGGAACGAAAATTGGCCTTGAAACCAAGCAAGGGATAGGGCGAATGGGCGAGTGGGGCGCAGGGTTAATCATTGTGCGATCAATGTTGGCCCTGGCGATGGGATCCCCCCAGGATCTGGGGCCGGTGACGGCAACCCTGTCCGTCGTAGAAGGAAAGGCATCTGAGCATGAATATCTTGTGGTACTGGTTTCCACGTTGGAACGACTTTTTTTAGGTTTAAAGCCGTTTTGGAGTGATCAGGACGGGGCGCTGCATTACACCAGTTTGCGCATACCCTATCGATATTTGTGGCGCGTGTTACCCAAGGTGCTTCGAGGGAATCCGCATCCCCTCGCTATAGGAACCCATGGGTATGAAAGCAAGAATGTTTCGATGTTACAGATTGGGATGAAAAGTGGATTTGTATTAGATGGGGAAATTCACGCGTCTCCGACTACAGGAGAGTCGATGACTCTGGATTCGGCTGGAGAACTTTCATTTATTCAGGTGGCAGCAGAAGCTTCATGACCATTTCACCAGATATTCTTGCCATTGTGGCACAGCCGAGTGGCCGACCTATCCCCGAGGCCATTCGAGCGGTCGGCGAGGCTTTGAGGAATAAGTATGGCGAGGCCGTTCAAGGGGTTTTATTCTATGGGTCTTGTTTGAGGGCTGGAACCGATAAGGAAAGTTTGGTGGATTGTTACGTGCTTGTTGATCAATATGGGGCAGTCTATGCTTCAGGCTGGTTAGCCCTGATGAATCGGTGGTTGCCACCCAATGTTTTTTATTGGGAAGTGCCTATAGAGGAACGAATCGTCAGGGTAAAATATGCCGTGCTTTCTTTAGGAGATTTTGAGCGAAGTGTGACGGCTTCCTGGTTTCATTCCTACTTTTGGGGAAGGTTCGCACAACCCACCGTTCTTTTGATCTCACCCAACCTTGAGACGAAGCAACGAATTTTTCAGGGATTGGGGATTGCGGCTCTCACTTTTTTGGAAAACACCCTTCCCCGAATGTCCGACAGATGGACTGCCAAAGATCTGTGGACGACTGGATTGTCACTGAGTTACGGAGCAGAACTTCGTGCGGAATCCACTGGACGGGTCCAGACACTGTGGGAAAGCGACCAGGACTATTACGAGCAATTGACACAGGCAGTCCTCTCTTCCCAGTTTTCCTTCGTTCAAGTGATACCAAAAAAGGAAGGGTGTATCTATGAAAAGGAGAGTTCTCACTGGGAACGTTTCAGAAATCGATTGGCGTGGAGTCTTCGCAAATGGCAGGGGAAAGTGTTGTCTGTGCTTCGGCTCATGAAAGCCGCTTTTACGTTTCAAGGTGGAGTGGATTATCTCCTGTGGAAAATTGAACGACATTCGGGTGTCAAAATTCAGTTGACTCCCGCACAGCGACGTCATCCCATTTGGGCAGGCCTCACGACTTTTTGGCG
>JAZFZJ010000235.1:0-3824 GCA_036443915.1 Nitrospirales bacterium | reverse complement strand
TTGATGCACGGTACGCGGTCAGCCAAGGCATCCTATATTCGGCCTTTATTCATCCGCTGTCCACCTTGGATGAAGGGATGCTTAAGTCGGCAATGGATCAAGTGGCCAATTTGGCCCTGAGCTTTGGTTCCGAATACACCAGTGGTTCACTGGTTTTTGGTGGTCAAAACAAAATCCAAAAAGAGAAACGGGATGAGGTCCTCTGAGATATGGTCTGGACTATTACCCTTGAGACATCTTAAATGGATTGGCGAATCATAATTCTGTAGAAGAGAAAAAAGGAATGTGGTTGCCACGGTAGAATGATGGGCCTCAATGTTGTGTTAAGGAAAAGTCCGGGAGCGATTATTCATGAATAAATGCAAAGTATATGCAGTGTTCATTATGTATACCATTGTCAGGGTTGGATTGGTTTGTGCTGATGTCCCCCCATCGCAACAGGCTGAAGTCGAGTATTTGCTGCAGTATGTCCGTACGTCTAGTTGTGTGATGGAACGAAATGGCACTCGTCATGATGGGCAAGAGGCTGCTTCCCACATTCGGCGGAAGTATGAATACTATCAGAAGAAAATCCAGACAACAGAAGAATTTGTCGAATATGCGGCAACAAAAAGTACCATGAGCCGCCAGCGATATATCGTGTACTGTGAGGGGCAAGAACCGATTTTTTCTTCTGATTGGTTGATGGAGGAACTGGCACGTTTCCGAAGAGACAAGAAGAATGACTCTGCGTCTGGTACAGGGGGGGGCATAAGCCTCGCAAAGGAAAATCTCTGAGAGGAAAGCAGCATGAAACTCAGTACGAAAATTTTTACAGTTTTGGCATTGATTGCGGTAGTTTTCTATGGACTCGAGATTACCCTCAACCTTATGAGTGGGAAAATGGGAATACCCGTGGTGGCTAAAACGCTTCTAGTTGTGTTGTTTCTCTCGTATTGTATGAGGAATCTTCACCAATGGATCAAGATTACGAGTACTCGTCCAAAACAACCTACACACTCCTGACTCTCAAATGCCTTGAAGCAAAGGCATGCGATGGTTTTTGCCTTTCTTGGAAATCCTTTCATCCTCCAAATCTTTTCGTTGACTCCTTACTTAAGAGCTTTTCCGGCTATTCAATTTCCGGCTCTTCCTCTGATTGAGTGGGTGGTTTAGCATAGGGGGCATGAGGGTTAGGAAAAAGGTGTCAGCCACCTTTTTAAGGCTCTAAAAGGTTTTCTTCCCTGATGCCTTGAATAACTCCAAGCGGTAAAATTCTAAACACCGGATACCATCCCGAAAAGCTGTTGCCTGTACGTCTAGTCATCTGAAACGCGTCGTCGGGGTGGCGCAAAAATTTGCCCAAAACAACCACCACCTTTCAGGTCGGATTCTACCAAGCTCGGTTAACTTGCACCACTAACATTTTATGATTGGACTTGTGGTTCAATCAGGGGTATTCTAAAAAAACTTTTTCCAACCTTTTGATTGGAATGATCAACCTTCTTGCCAAACTTCTTCGGGTTTTGAACTCCGAAACCGATCCTGGGCAGCTTTCCCTGGGGTTATGTTTCGCGATGGTGGCAGGGCTCACTCCCTTGTTGAGTCTACATAATCTGTTTGTGTTGCTGCTGGTTTTGGTTTTGCGGGTCAACTTGTCTGCATTTCTCCTGGGTTTAACGGCGTTTACTGGCATAGCCTATCTTATGGACCCTCTATTTCATTGGCTGGGTCTTGCGCTTTTGACTGCGTCAGGACTCGAAGGACTCTGGACCACCCTCTATCAAATTACTTGGTGGCGTATTGAACGCTTTAACAATACTATTGTTATGGGGAGTTTGGCGTTTTCTCTTGCTCTTTTTATTCCGATCTTTTTTTTGGCAAATGTGGTCATTCGTCGGTATCGCCAACATATTTTGGCCTGGGTGCAAAACACACGCCTTATGCAAATGTTTAAGGCGAGTAAACTGTATGGCGCCTACCAATCCCTCTCGGCATGGAGGGAGGTTTGATGACCAAATGGATTCGATGGTGGGGGCTTGGTACCTTCGTTGTTCTGACAGCCATCATCGGGGTCCTGTGGATCTTTTTTGTTGACGGATGGGTAAAGCGATTAATTGAGGATGTCGGCACCGAAGCGGTTGGGGCTAGGGTGGAGTTGGGTCATGCCGACCTCAGTTTGTTCCCGGCTGGACTCAAGTTGACACGGCTGCAAGTGACGAATCCCAAAAATCCCATGACCAATGCCGTTGAAGTGGCGAACATTGCGCTGGGTCTGGATGGGCTTAATCTTTTGCAACGAAAAGTTATTATCGAAGAGATGACTGTGGATGGAGTGCGTTTGGGAACTCCACGCACGACCTCAGGGGCGACCAAGCCCACAACAGACGTCGTCCAGGAAGAGGAAGGATCGTTTTCTATTTCCTTACCGTCTTTCGAGGTTCCTGATGTTCAGACGATCTTGAAGAATGAAGATCTTGAGACCGTGCGCCTGATTGAATCGCTGAAGTCTGAAATTCAACAGGAGAAAGAAACTTGGAAATCACGTCTCAAGGAATTGCCAGGCAAAGCGCAGATTGCGAAATATAAAGCGCGAATCAAACAACTGAAATCTGCCACCAAAGGTGGTCTCAAAGGGATGTTGAGGGGTGCTGGGGAAGTGCAAGCCATCAAAGAAGATATTGAGCGAGATGTAGCAGCTCTCAAGAATGCCGAAAAGGAATTTAAAGAAAAACTTGCCCTACTTCAGACTCGGTTTGATCAATTACAAAAGGCACCGCAACGCGATATTCAACATCTCAAAACCAAATATAATGTGTCACCACAGGGGCTCGCGAACATGAGTCAAACCTTGTTGGGGTCTCACATCGGGTCTTGGGTCCATCAAGGGGCGGAATGGTATGAACGAGCTCAACCCTTTTTGGAGGAAGCCTCGGCATTAGGTGGAGGAGAATCGGGTCCGGAGGTGCGGAAACCCTTACGAGGAAAAGGGCTGGATGTGCATTTTCGGGAAGCACATCCTCTCCCTGACTTTTTGGTTCGCTTGGCCAACGTGAGGGTGAATCTTGATTTTGGAGACTTGGCTGGGACAGTTCACCACATCACCTCTGATCAACCTACTCTGGGCAAACCCCTGACGTTTGCTTTTAATGGTGAGAGGTTAGAGGGAGTGAAAACCGTGGCCTTGGAGGGCATGCTTAATCATATATTACCAGGGGATACCCAGGATCATATCATGTTGCGAGCGAAGGGGTATGAACTTGCTGACCTAACGCTTTCCAAAAATGCGAAGTGGCCGGTGACGCTCTCAAAGGGGTTGGGCGAAATCACAGTTGATGTGAAATTGAAGGGGGAGGCGTTACATGCGCAAGGATCTGGAAACCTTCATGCCCTTCAATTGGTGGCAGGGCGACCAGATGATACGAATCCATTGACACAGGCATTGAGTTCGGCGGTGTCTGAGATATCTGAACTTTCTCTTCAAATGGATATGACTGGAACCCTTGATGACTATGATGTGCAGGTGTCGTCTGATCTGGATCGCATCCTTCAAAATGCGGCAGGCAAGATGGTCAAGAAGTTAGCTGCTCGGTTTGGTGCAGATCTGCAAGCCGCCATCTCAGCAAAAATTACCGAACCCATGAAAGAACTGCAAGCGTCTTTAGGTGGGTTCAAGGGTATTGTTGGGGACCTAACCAATCGCCTTGGACAACATAATGATGTACTGAAAAGCGTATTAGAAAAGAAC
This sequence comes from Nitrospirales bacterium, assembly GCA_036443915.1. GTDB lineage: Bacteria > Nitrospirota > Nitrospiria > Nitrospirales > UBA8639 > Nitrospira_E. The sequence continues at coordinate 97 of JAZFZJ010000235.1, read as the reverse complement.
CTTCCCTCCAAAACCTTCAAGAACCTTCCCGGCGGGTTTAAGCTGCCATTCTAGCCTTCCCATTTACACTTGGGGACTGTTGAAAAAGTCCGCCAGC
>JAZFZJ010000234.1:0-23634 GCA_036443915.1 Nitrospirales bacterium | reverse complement strand
AGAACTCTCCCATGTATTTCAATCATGGGGGAGTTGGCGTGGGGCAAAAATCATCGGCCCCAAATCTAAAACTCTTGGGATAACACACTCAACCGGTTGATTTCGAAGGAAATACCCTACAACTTAGTAGAGAGGAAGGAAAAAACAGAACGAAAAGCTTAATTCGGGGTAGACTCTAAATGTTTGTCAATTGTTTCAAGTAAAATTTGAGCGCGACGCTCAATCTCAGCTTCTCCCACCGAACGATTCCGCTCCTGTCGAAAAAGCTGGTCAGTAATATTTATGGCCGCTAAAATTGCTAACTTCGTTGGGGTACTGGTTTGTGTTTTTTGGGTTAAGGTGCGCATTTGCTGATCGACATATTCAGCCAACTCATGAAAATAGGACTCCTCTCCCTCCCCTTGGAGAGAAAACCGATGACCAAAGACTTCAACTTCAATGGTCTTCGTCATAATTTGGTTCCAAGGCTAATCGTTCGAGCGATCCAAAAACTCCAGTTCGCCCAGGACTTTTTCGATTCTTGACCGAATGGTAGTCCGTTCATCTTCCCAACCTTCGGACATTTCTTGATGCTTCGCTAAACGTTCTCGGGTGGACTCCAGCTCTTGTTCAAGCTGTGATTTATTTTGCCGTAATTCCACAACCAAATCAACCAATTTCCGAACCTTAATCTCTAAGGTTTCCAACTTTTCGACACTCACGGGCATACCTCCTCCCTCGCATACTCAAACGAGGCGGACTATAGTGCGTTCAACAAAACCTGTCAAGAGAAACCGGGGGACAAGTTTTCCCAAACAACATCCTGTAAATACGATAACTTCCAATGACCCGCTTCACATATCCCCGGGTTTCCTCATACCCAATGAGTTCCACAAACTCATCAGAAGGACGATTCGCATTTTGCCTTACCCACCGTTTAACAGCCTGGGGGCCAGCATTATAGGCGGCGACAGCATAAAGGATATTGCCTTGATATTCATTGAGTAATTGTCCCAAATAGTGGGTCCCCAGTTGAATATTAAGCCTAGGTTCCTTAAGGCCCCCTTGGTCATAATCCCAATCCCGTATCCCCAAGTGATTTGCCATTCTTTTGGCGGTGGTTGGCATCAATTGCATAAGGCCAATGGCCCCAACTGGGGAAACCACGCGAGCACTGTATAAACTTTCTTCACGAATGAGACCCGAAACTAAAAAGGGGTCGACATGCTTGGGAACAAAAGATTGAATAAGGGCTTGATAGCCCATCGGGAAGGCTCCCAACCAGGCAGGTGAGGCGGGAGCCAGTTGGCCTTTTCGTAACTTCGCCCCAAAATGGCGAATGGCCAAACGAATTCCAAGATCATAGGCTCTCACTTCTCCGGCTAAGGAGACCAATTGCGGAAAAGCTTTAAGATCGGACCCATGTCTGTTCAAGACATACTCAAGTTCCCGAATCCCCTCACCAAATAAATGCACAGCCCTTAAAGCGTGAATTTTTTGATAATGCCTATCTTGGCTCAGGGTAACAGGAGGCACAAGAGACCCCGAATCGGTTGGGGCCAGAATTTTCCATGATGGTGGAGAATCCTTTGTTGGACCAAGCCGAATACTTGCCAATAGTCCATAATAGGTGAATGGGTACTCCTGTTGTAAGACTTGAAGATATTGTTTGGCTGACTCCTTCTGCCCTATATGTTCTTGGGAACGAGCCAACCAATATAAAGCCTGAGAGACCGCATGCCTTGAAAAATGGGCGTGAGGGGTTTTGGCTTTTTTGATCATCTCCTGAAAGATGTCAGTGGCTTGCACAAATTGGTTGCGCTGGTAATGAATCCACCCCATTCGCCACAACCCTTTCAAACGTTGGGACACTGTGTGGGCCACTCGGGCAGCTTTCCCGTATGCTTTCTTGGCTTCTGTCCATCGGTTCTGGTCCTCCAGCCAAATCCCGTAAAACGTATAGAGCTGCGATTCTTGGTCCCCAGTTAGGTTCTCCAAGGGCAGAGCTTTCACGAGGGATTCTAATTGTCCCCCCTTCCCTTGTCGTAAAAAAACCCGCCCCAACCATACCCACGCCTCATCGGCCTTGGATGAAGAAGACAAAGAAAGAATCTTTAAGGTTTTTTCTGCTTGGTCATACTGTTTCAACCTAACCCAAGCCCTTGCTAACATGTACCGAGCCTGGAAAACCTGAGGAATAGGAGGAGACGAAGAAACAAACCGTTTAAATTCCTGAACGGCTTTCTTTAATTCCCCGTTCTTATAGAACGTCAGACCTCGTTGATACCGCTCAGCCAGAGAAGGGGAATACGCGGGACCCTCTTCTTGCCTAAGCCATTGCTGAGCCTGAAGATTTTCTTGAGATAACGGGTACTGCCACCATAATTTCCGAAATACTTCGACGGTTTTTTCTTTCTGTCCGAGCTGCCCGGCACAGATCCCTACCTGGAATAACGAACCAGGTGCCTGTGGATGCTGGGGTTCCGCAGCCAAGGCTTGAGAATATACCGAAAGGGCGCTTTTACAATTTCCGAGTTTAGATAAAGCCCACCCACCCTCATACAATGCATCAGCCTGGAGAAGCGATTCGTCATATCGGTGAGTAAACTCCTGAAATTCCTCCGCGGCCTTATGCAGTTTGTCCGCTTCCACATAGGCCTGACCTAACCAAAAATGGAGATAATCCTCCAGAACAGGGTAATCATTCAGCGAAGCCTCTAACAACGGGATCGCCTCCAAGGGAGCAGAAGTCCTCAGCCAATATCCATAGCGAAGTTTGGCCCTTTTTTCCCAAACCGTGCCACTATATTTTGTTGCAATCTGCTGGAAATATTTGACCGGTTCAGATGAAGTTCCAGATGGAGCTGGCGTTCGATCTAACGCTTCAAGAAATCCCGCAAAACATTGTTCGGGGTTTTGACAAAAGGCGCTGGGGGGGTCGACTGAAACGGCCGTATGTGGAAGCAGGAGAAAGCATCCCGCTAAAATTATGGCTCCCACCCTATGCATTGACAGAAATCCTTTTCTTCTCATGTTCGAATCAGGGTTCATTTTTGGTTAGAGTCTCTGCTTCATTCGCTCATTGGAGAAAAGACCAGATTCAACCATTCCCTCTGGTGCAAAACGTTTCCTGCCTACCATTTCATAAAAGATCCACAGTAGCTTCATGCATCTACCCCATCAGATATTCACGTGGAAGGGGAAAGGGCCATGCAGGAAGAACCCCCAAGACCGATCCCTCTTCACGCCCATTAAAGAGCCGAATCTAAGTTTCCCAAACTTCTGACCTTCGAATATACGAGATGAGAGCGAAAAATACGGATGGAAATTTTTCGTGATCAATACTGGAAAGAGCCAGAAGACCTAATCCTGTAGATACAGTAAACGGCTAAACAGAGAACACTTGTTTTGAACTGGGCGGGTAAGAGATTTTCGCCTCATACTGGCAGGTGGTGAAGGTCCCTCATCCATCCTTGCCAGATTGGGAGGTCATCCCATAATCCCAAACGAGTTAAATAGGTTTCCCCAGAACACCCAACCACCCCATCTCCATCCTGTGCGATTCCTCCACCCTCTAACAAATTGGCAGCATACACCGCAGTAAGAGAGCTGAAATCAGCATGCGGAACCAGAAAGGGTTCATCATGCGAGCGAACAATAGTGAGTAATTCCTTGTCTATCCCCCATCTCGCTAAAAACATTGCCCCACTCTCAGCGTGGGTTGTCCCCAAAATATGTTTCTCTATTGTTGCCAAATCTTGCCCTTGACATTGGGCTATATCTACAACAGTCATGAAAACCTCAGGCTGCTGAGTCAAAAAGACCAGCATCCCAATATCATGCAGAAGCCCTCCTACAAATGCCTGCCATATCATATGCTGAGCCACACATTGGCTCTTTGAAATAAGTGCCGCCATGTATCCGGTTTTCAAACTATGTTGCCACACCCTCTTGATAGTCCCAGGAGAATTCCCACATTCTTCTGATAAAATAAACACCTCCACTCCTAAGCACAATCCTTTTTCGAGATCAGAAGGTATGGCGCCCAGGTGACTGGTTAACACCTGAAGATATCTCTCTAATGCCTCATCTTCATTGAATACGGTTTTGGGAATCATTCCCTCCCTATCCATACTTCCTCTTGGAAGGGAGAATCGGGGATGGGCTTCGATGAGAGAAGAATGCCAGGGGAGCAGAGAAGAACCTAAGGGATCTTGGCTATCCCCATTCCAAAAACCCTCGTCTACGGGGTTCCAGTGATATGTCATTGGGAAATCCTTTGAGAGACCACCCCAGATGTACATCATCAGATGGCCCCTTCAATTACCGTTTCATTTTTTCTCGGTTTCCCTACACTGACTCTTAAGACACAGGAACGGGTAGAGGCGACCAATAACCAAAAACGAGTGGGAATTGAGGGAAGAGTGGTAAAACACCCAGGAAAAAAAGAATAGCCAGGGAAACGCGCAACCATGGACTGAAGGGTTATATATCGGGGAAATGAAAGTTACCGGGCAATTCAAGAAAAAAGGTCGCTCCGTGGCCCACACCTTCACTGTGAGCGCGAAGGGCTCCACCCATATTTTTGGCCACAAGGGATCCACTATGCAAACTCATGCCTCGTCTATCATTTTGGGTGTTGAACCCTTGCCCAAAAATTTTAATAAGGTCCTCTGGGGGAATCCCCCTCCCGGAATCCTGGACTTCCAGACAAACAGAATCCGGCGGACCAGGAATGAGATTCATACGCACAACAAGCTGTTTGACGGAGACCGATTCCATCGCCTGGCAGGCGTTGCGAATCACATCAACCATGATCTGAAGAACCTGACGCTTATCCAGGATAATCTGTGGAGTCTCCTGAAACTCTCGAGTAACGTTTACTTGTAAGGCCTCCAAAAGGTCGTGATTCACGGCTAAGGCCTCTTCGACCAGTTCGGGGAGTGAAATCGGTTCCGTCATGCCACTTGGCTTGGCAAGATCTTGTTGCGCCGCTACGCATTGTTTGGCATGTTCGGCATTTTCGCGCAATCGATCCAATTCCATCAGCGCCGCTCGCTTCTCTTCCATCAATTGGCCCGATAATTTCTCTAAATACCCAGGAACCTGATTACCCTTGGGATTGTTCGAGAAAAAATCTCCAAGATCTGCTCGATGTTTGTGAAGTAATTGCGAGATTCGTCCCACATCCCCGACCATCGATTTGTTCAGGATATCGGTCACGACCCCAATCGAGACATTAATACTATTCAATACGTTGCCCACGTTATGGAGCACTCCTGTTGCCACTTCGGCCATCCCCAGTTGCCGTGACGTATCCAATAACTTTTCATGCAACTGCAGCTTTTCTTCCTCCATGCATTTTCGTTCAGTAATATCCTGTGCCACGCACACCAGCCCCTGAAATTGTCCCTGCTCATCCTGCATCATTGAGCCCGATACCGAGATCGGAATCTGTCGGCCATCATGGGTTAAAAAACTGGATTCAATGCCACTAACCGATCCTTGAAGTAACAAATTTTCTATAATGGTCCCCTGCGAAAACTCTTCACCAAAAATGCATCCCGGCGATTGACCAATCAGCTCGTCCTCACTATACCCTAACAAATCGAGCAAGGAGCGATTGACCGATCCAATCGTCAAATCCGCATTAATGACTAACAAGGAATCAGCCATCGAACGTAATATATTTTCCACATAAACCTTTGAGGTCGCCAGTTCGTCACGAGCGAATCCCAACTCTGTGTGTTTGTCTTCCACATCCGTATCACGAGCATGCCTGGGCTGCCCTTTGGGGGAGTCTGGTGCAACAGAGAGGTTTAGCTGCCCTGGTACGAAATTATGAGCAGAAGGCGAACAGGCACTCAAACAAGATGCGAGTTGCAGAACCTCTTCTGAGCGACCTGGGGTTCGAAGCACGGCCCACTGTTGAGGCCGGCTTAGGGACAGGTGGGTTGTCCATAAATCCCAATCAACCGGCAAACACAAGATACACCACACGGCATCATCACATTCCCAAATCTTCTCCACGACGTTTCGTACCGCATCAGCTTCGCCAATACCGCCAGCGAGGAATATCAAAGAAAACGCGGTCCCCTTGCTTTTCTCTTCAGCTACGATCTCCAGGGCTGCTTGCCAGGTATCCACACATACGAGAGCGAAGGATACCCCTTTACGGTCAGCACCTGTCAGATTCGGCTCTTCGGTGTCGTTACCCTCGTTTTCATCCCTAGCATCTGAAACGTGCAAGGCGTGCCTCAAGAAGGCATGCATGTTGGCATCGGCACTAACTGATAACACACGGCAGGTGGAAGAGTAGGGGATCATAGGGATTTCAGATTACAAGATGAATAAGAACAAGACCAATGCCATGGCTCAGAAGCCAGCTGTAATGAGGACTTTTCCGTCATCTTCCTATAAGCAAAATTGCCAACCTTGACATTTTCTTCTTCTAGAATTGTCCAACTACCATCACTCATGAATCGGTAACGTCACAGTAAACGTGGAACCTTCCCCCAGGGTGGATTCAACCGACATCGCTCCATCGCATTGGTCGACAATACGTTGACAGACTGCCAGTCCAATACCCGCACCAACGTATTCATCTTTGCGATGAAGACGTCTAAACATCTCAAAAATTTTATCGATCTGCTCATGAGGAATTCCAATACCCTCATCCTTGATTTTGATTTGGCATAATCGCCCAGGTTTTCCGTGACCAGTGTGACGTCGATCCTGGATTATCACTCCGGTAATATAAACTCTGGGGGGCAGAATCGGTTTATGGAACTTCAAGGCATTGGCGATTAAATTCTGGAGCAGTTGCCGGATATGTAAAGCATCGCCGTGAAGCGTGGGCAGATCCCCTACGTGAATTTCGGCCTGCAATTCTTCGATTGATGCTCCAAGATCGGCGAGAATGTCCTCCACCACCTGCTGTAAAGAGAAAGACTCTTTCGCGATGTCGGAAGCCTGAACCCTGGAATAAACCAACAGCCCTTCAATGAGCTGTTGCATCCGGCTGGCCGCTTTTTTTACCCGATCATGATAACTCCGACCTTGTGCATCCAAGGCCGAACCATATTTAATTCGTAACAAGTCAAGAAACACTTGAATGGAATGGAGCGGCTCCTGTAAATCATGCGCGGCCAGGAAGGCAAACTGTTCTAAGGCCTGATTGGATCTGGCCAATTCTTGGCTTTTTTGACGCAAAGTGCTCTCAATCCGTTTCCGTTCCTGAATTTCATCTAACGCATGATCCCGCACCATAGAGAGTTCGAGATTACATTCTTCCAAATCGCGAGCAGATTGAGCCAGCTGAACTTCGACTGTTTGTCGCCGCAACAGATCCTCTTCTAGACAACGGTGGCTTTTTTCCAATTCTGATATTCGATTTGCGAGGGCGCTTTCCGACTCCTCGACACCCACCAGGGCTTGCTGCCGCAAAACTCTTTTCATCGTTATCCTGTGAAGGATTGGGTAAAGTCAGGGGTGTGCTTGAAGTTCTCTGTATTATCGAGATTGCTCAAAGTCCTCAAGATTCGGCGATTGGTCATAGACACGAGGTTCATGATTTCACCGACTCCATTTGCACCGGAAACGTTAGCGTAAAGGTGGCACCCATCCCCATTCCATCGCTATGCACTTGAAGGGAACCGCCCATGTTCTGTATCGCTATAACAGCACTGTGCAAGCCAATTCCATTCCCATCCTGTTTCGTTGTAAACCCTCGCGTAAAGATCCGGGACAGATGTTCAGGGGCAATGCCAATCCCGCTATCCTGAATCGTTATGACCACGCATGAACCATCCTCGCCTTGACTTTCTACTCGAAGAATGAGGGTATGCATTTCCTGTGTATCTTGTCGCATCGCTTGCTTGGCATTCCGAAGAAGATTGACCAAGATTTGGAGCAGCTGATGTTTATCGCCCAGAATAGATGGGACCTCTTGAAAATGGCGTTGAACGGTTATCCACTTCGCATCTCCTGGTTGCATACTAAGTTCCATCGCATGATCCAACAGCTCAACTAAGAAGATGCCCTCAACCTGACCGCCTGATTTCGCCATGGTCTGATGAGAAGAGATAATTTGTTTGACGTGATGGAGGTTCCGAACCAATCCGCTAATTTCCTGAAGAACCATCTGTTGCTCTTGGATAAGATGGTTCCCAAGTTTCTCCATTGATGGTGGAATACGTTTGCCTTTAGGGTCCTGGGTCAGAAAAGTGCCCAAATTTTCCTTATGGTCTTTTAAGAGATCGGCCATTCGATTGACTAAGGTCACCGAAGATTGATTGACAACCGATTCGACTAAATTGGCAGCTACATTCACACTATTCAGTACGTTCCCAACATTGTGCAACACCGTTGATGCCACATCAGCCATCTCAATTTTGTAGGCTGCTTCGCCCAACTGGCCCTGTAAGTGGTCACGCTCTCTCAAGAACTGTTTTCGTTCCCAGGCCTGCTGAAGAGCCCATTTCAACGCTGAAATAACCTGCGTTTCGTCCACCAGGTACTCCACACACTCCAGACCATTTCCGCACCCTTCTCCCTCAGTCCTGGCCAAATCTGTCAGCCCCAGAATGACAGACTCCTGACAGATCCTTTTCATTTCAAGAGCCCGCTCTGATGGCATCCCCCCCTGTTGTCGACAATCGAGGAAAATCAAGTCATACCGGTTACTTGACTCAATTTGAGCCAATCTCAATTGATCGGTCGGAACCCATTCAGCCTGGATTTGGGGACGATGGGAAGCGAGGACAGCTTGCCAAGGTGGGGGAAAGTCAGCTTCTTTAAAGCCAACCACTAACATTCGAAAAAGCGGCGTTTCCAAGGATGTCTGACTCTCAAGAGACAGCATGGAATGGGCATTCACATATCAGTTCGTACGTGGGAATGATCAACATTGACCTGAAACCAACACAACCGGGTGAAAGGTTTCGACTATCCTATCGCCTGATACACATGAGAAGAGTATTTTTGCACTTTTCCAGGTTGTCCTAGGTAGCTTTGATAGTTTCTTCGGCCCGTTCTTCAGCCCATTTTGCTAACAAGTCTAATTGCGATTTCGCTTGGCAGGCTGCAGCCCATCGCTGGGTTAAAGAATTGGCCAACTGCCAAACCTCAATATTGTCAAAAGGCTTTCGCAAAATGAGTAATTGTTCATTCTTATTTAATCGTTGAATAACATCTTCCCAGGCATGGTCAGAAAAGGCGGTACAGATCACCACCTGCAAATCGGGATCTTCTTCCCATAAATGTTCAATGGTCTCTACACCATCCCAACCAGGAGGCATGCGCATGTCCACAAATGCCACGGCATATGATCGACCTGCCTTCATGGCATCCTGCACCATCCGATAGCCCATTTGCCCTTGGTCTGCACATTCCACCTCAAACTTTTCTACGATTTTTTGTTCTTCCACATCATCAAATAATTCTGCCCTCACCTCTTGTAGCAAAGAAGTATCAAGGGAGCGCTCCAGAATTTTCCGGAAATCATCGTGGATCGCCACGTTATCATCAATAACCAAGATACGCCGGTTTGCTTGTTCCGTGTCCATTAACGTTGTTCCTCCATGTGAATGACTGGTATATCAAGTGTAAAAATCGCTCCCTGTTCTGGCCCATCGCTCCAAACACGCAACGATCCACCAAGGTCTTTCGCAGCGACCGCACTCAGATGAAGATTGGGAAGACCATCCGAATGGCACCCTGGCACCTGCGGTGAAAAGATTCGTGTGAGACAATCTGACGAAATTCCCCCACCACTATGTTCAATCTGCAAACGAACAAATTCTTCTCGGTCTGGGCAGAGTAACACATGTAAGACCAATTGATGGGATTGGTCCATCTTCTCTTGCATGGCATTGATCGCATTCCGAATTAAGTTCACAAGAATGGGTTGCAGTTTAGCGACCTCAAGAATGCCTTCTCTGACCTTCTGATACTTTCGCACAACTTCAACACCCATCCGTTCCAACTCCCCCTGATGGGAAACAATCACCTCATCCATCACTGCCGAAAATTCGATCGTATCCTTAAACCCACCCGAACGGTCTGGCGTTTGTCCAGTAGTGAGTAAATATTCTAATTGCTCTAGTTTAAAATTGAGGGTGGATAATTCCGTGAGCACACTCAAATGTTTGTCTGTTAATTCCTGACTCAATTGGCCCAAAAAATAAGGAATTTTTTTTCCCTTGGGATCCTGGGTGAGATACCATCCAAAGTTATTCTCATGTGCCTCTAACATATCTGCCACACGCCCAATATCGCCCACATAGAATTCTCGCAATTGATGATTGATGAGCCCGGCAGAAACATGAACGCCATTCAAGACATTCCTCATCTTATGAAAGACAGACTCTCCCCTTTTCCCAGCTGGAACGTCGGAAAGGATCGTGCTGGACATCTTCGTAATAGTCATCACAACGAGATTGCTGATGTTATTGCCATTTGAGTATGGTGATCAGACTTGTTAGCTTTAAACAATGAAGAGGAAAAAATTCTCCTTCTCAATTCTTACCATTCCGATCAAGGGAAGAAGGTCTCTAACACACAGAAACCTACACAAACTTCCCAGGATTTTATGAGATGATGTACCGTAATGAATCGGTTAATTCATGCAGAACCTTAAGAGAGATAAGCGAGGCCTGGCTTCAACATCTACTACAGGGAAGAGGGCCCCTTATGAGAAACGGCCTGACCTGTCATCCGATGACATCCATCAAAAAGGATTGACAAGATTTCATTGGTCATCAAATATGGAAGACCCCATTAGGGCTGTATTCTTGGAAATGGCAACCTTCCGGCCCGTCTGGGAATTCTCAATATTGTTCACTAGAAAAATCCAAAAAACATGGTAACATTCAACAATTCTATGTGGCCCAGCTTTATTGATCACCAATCCTTCATCCTTCCAAATATTTCCTCCTATAGGCTTGTTATGATGTTCACTAATCCCTTGATCCCTAGCATTCGTTCCCTTTGTACTAGCTATAAAAGCCAACAGACTCATACGTGGTGAGCTCCATTACCGAATCATCCTCAGTCAGCCAACCTCAGTCCGCTACATCTACCGCGCTTCGTGGGCTATTAATCGCCCAATTTTTTGGGGCATTTAATGATAATGCCTGGAAACTCATCGTGGCTCTCCTGGCCATCCAACAGGTAGCAGCCACGACAGGGGGCTCCGGGCCAGCCTTTGAAGCCGCCTCCCAAGCGACAACCACTCAGACCTTTGTCATCTTTACCCTTCCCCTTATGTTGGTCTCGGCTTTTGCCGGAATGTTTTCCGATCGGTTTAGTAAACGAAATGTCATCGTGGTGATGAAAGCCGTTGAGGTCTTATTGATGGGGGCTGGCACCGCCGCCCTCATGTTTAATCCTCAGGGTGGCGTTCTTCCACTGTTGGTTTTAGCTGCCATGGGTGCCCAAAGCGCACTCTTTAGTCCCTCCAAATATGGAATTCTCCCCGAACTCTTGCCTCACCAACGATTATCCTGGGGAAACGGGCAGTTGGAGATGTGGACGTTCGTCGCGATCATCGCTGGGACCGCCCTTGCTGGCCCCTTGCTCGCCCTCTCAGGCCACTTGCCTTGGCTGGCTGGCTTGGTGCTGTTCATCTGCTCAGGTATGGGCCTCTGGGCCTCATTTCTTATTCCCCCAGTGCCCCGCGCACGTCAGAGTGGGGGGATACGAGAAACATGGCAGGTTGCGGTGGAAGCGCTTCGAGCTGATCGCATTTTGCGCTTAGGTGTCCTAGGCGCGATTGCCTTTTGGACCCTGGCAAGCTTGGTGGGACAAGACGTCTTAATCTATGCCAAAGCTGTCTTACAATTATCTGACTCCCTTTCAGGCCTCCCCCTCGCGGCTTTTGGAGTCGGCGTGGGTATTGGTGCCATGCTGGCCGGGAAATTGTCAGCTACCAAGGTGGAATTGGGGTTTCTTCCCTTGGGAGGCCTTGGCATCACCCTCTGTTTATGTACCCTGGGGTTCTGGTCGCCCCCTTTAGGGGGAACCCTCTTAGGCATGGCCTGCCTCGGGCTCTCCAGCGGTTTTGTGGTCGTACCGCTCAATGCCCTCATTCAATGGCGCTCACCAGCGGATGGCCGGGGAGCGGTGATTGCCTTTTCCAATACCTTAGTGTTTGGGGGAGTCCTTTTGGGTTCCATTGGATCAGGCCTGCTATCAAATATGGGACTCAGTGCCAGCTCAATTTTCCTGGTGTCTGGCCTTGGGAGTGCAACACTCACCCTATGGGCACTGTACAAACTCCCAGAAACCTTTATTCGGCTCATCTTGGTGCTCTTTACCCACACTCTTTACAGGCTCACCATTATTGGGAGGGACCATATTCCCCAAAAAGGGGGAGCGCTCCTGGTACCCAACCACGTGTCCTTCATCGATGGTCTACTCCTCTTGGCTATCACTGACCGACCCATTCGATTTCTTGTGGACCAACATTATTTTGACCACCGCTTTCTTCACCCCTTTGCCAAAATTATGGGCGCCATTCCGATTTCATCCAATGGGACCCCCCGAGAAATTCTGCAGGCACTTCGCGAAGCGGGACGGCTTCTTGACCAAGGAGAACTCATATGTATTTTTCCAGAAGGACAAATCACCCGAACTGGCAATCTGTTGCCCTTTCGGTCGGGATTTACCCGTATTGTCAAAGGCCGTGATATTCCCATTATCCCCATCAATCTCGACCGGGTATGGGGCAGTATTTTTAGCTTCATCGGTGGACGATTCCTGGCGAAATGGCCGACTCGCATTCCCTATCCCATTACGCTCTCTATTGGTCACCCTCTCCCCTCGACAACCTCTGCTGAAGTTCTTCGGCAAACCGTTCAGGAATTAGGGGAAGCTGCATGGAATTTGCGAAAAACCAACCGCCGGCCCCTCCACCATGCCTTTGTATGGTCCATGCGCAAACATCCCTTTCGGTTTGTGTTCGGCGATATCACACGACCGCATGTTTCTTGTCTCCAAGCCCTCACTGGCGCCATCGCCCTGGCAAGGGCTCTTCGCCCTCACTGGGAAGGGCAACATACCGTCGGCATTCTTTTGCCACCAAGCGTTGGGGGCGCGCTGGCAAACGTAGCGGCAACCCTGTCGGGGCGCACCACCGTCAATCTGAATTACACCGTTGGGGTAACAGGTTTGGAAATGACATCCAGACAGGCTGGATTGATAACCATACTGACCAGTCGCCTATTCTTGGAAAAGGCAAAAGTGGAACTGCCTCCTAACCTTACCCCTATCTGGATCGAAGAGGTCCGGAAGACAATTGGTTGGAAGGACCGCCTCAAGGCTTTGCTCCTAGCCTTCCTGGCTCCAGTTCGAATGCTGGAGCGAAGTTGTGGAGCCATTACGCATCCCAGCATCCAAGATTTAGCCACCATTATTTTCAGCAGCGGAAGCACCGGAGATCCCAAGGGCGTGATGTTAAGCCATTTCAGTCTTGACTCCAACGTGGAGGGTATTGCGCAAATGCTGCACGTGGATAAACATGATCGGCTGGTAGGCATTTTGCCGTTTTTTCATTCATTCGGATACCTAGCCACTCTGTGGTTTCCTACCATTCATGGAGCAGGGGTGATCTATCATCCATCGCCGCTAGATGCCGGTGCCATTGGGGATCTTATCCAGCGTCATAAAGCCACCGTCCTTCTGGCCACTCCCACCTTTTTGCAGTTATATGTTCGCCGATGTACACCGGAACAATTTGGCTCTCTCAGAATCGTCTTAACCGGCGCTGAAAAATTACCCGATCGTCTCCTGGTTGCCTTTGAAGAACGATTTGGCATTCAACCGATTGAAGGATATGGGGTCACGGAATGTGCCCCTGTCATCGCCGTCAACTGCCCAGATTTTCGAGCCGCTGGATTTTTTCAAGCCGCCTCCCGACGGGGAACAGTAGGACAACCCCTTCCCGGGGTCTCAGTCAGAGTCGTTGATCCCGACTCCTACGAACCGTTACCTGTTGGAACTCCAGGCATGTTATTGGTGAAAGGCCCTAATGTTATGGATGGGTATCTTGGTCGAGAAGACCTAACCGCCAAGGTTATGCGACAGGGATGGTATATCACCGGGGATATTGCCAAGTTGGATGAAGAGGGCTTTCTCACGATTACCGACCGCCTTTCCCGGTTTTCCAAAATCGGCGGAGAGATGGTGCCCCATGGACGGGTGGAGGAAGCTCTGCTTCAAGCTGCAGGAGCAGAGACGATGGTGTTAGCCGTCACGGCTGTACCCGATGACCGTAAAGGGGAACAGCTTATCGTCCTCCATACCCTGGAAGAATCAACAATCCCAGATATTCTGGATAAAGTCTCTGCAAGTGGATTGCCCAATCTCTTTATTCCCCGGCTGGACAATTTCACGAAAGTAGATCAACTCCCAATTTTGGGCACTGGAAAACTGGACTTGCGCACCTTAAAACGCCTGGCTCTCGAACGGTTCGCGAAGCCCCAACCCGCCCCATAGTCACACCCCCATTCTCCAGCGAAGTGTTTCAGCCATGGCTCGACCTCTATCCGGGGTAAGCCATTCGACTACACTCAGTGAAGGTCTGTCGAACCCTCGCCTGAACGCCACAAAGTGAATGATTTTCCTCCCCTAAGAGCACAAAACCAGCGAATTCGCCAAGGAAAGATTGAAGTACTCGGTAAGAACATGGGATAAATCTCAGAGTTTGACTGAGGCCATCTATCATTGGCTCATGCTTCAATACATGGTGAATAATGCCAGAATCCGTTATAGCGATTCTCAAAATTAATCAACCATACGACTTTTCTCGTGATGGGTTCTTTACAATATGTATATAGCGATAACCGCAATTTCCCGCTAAAGGATTTTCCCAATTCTTCGGGAGCAAGAGAGAAGGCGAAAACATTCCTGTCCAGAACAGTCCAACGAAGCCAGGAGGACGAGACGTATCGGTTGGTACGGAGAGCACTACCGTCAAAAAGAACACCGTTAGCTTGCTTTTTTAACATTTCTTCTCAAAATCTTCACCATCTGCCATACCCCATCCGGCAATGACGGACTCCCCCGCAAAATCCCTCATCGATTGCCACGTTCATCTGGCCGCGCTGCCGGAGGGTAACAATGGCTGCTTCATCTCCTCAAAAATGTTGCATAGCCCTTTGTTTCGATGGTTACTCTGGAAACATCAGTTATCACTTAGCAACCCTGCCGCTGCCAATCACAAATATATTCAGGATCTCCTACAGGAGTTGCGGGCATCACACTATATCGGCAAGGCCGTCCTCCTAGGGATGGATGGCGTCTACACCAACGAGGGCCGGCTTAACCTACAAGCCACGGAATTCCTTATTAGCAATGACTATGTCCTCCAGCAGACACAAAAATATCCGAATGATTTTTTAGCCGGTGTCTCTATCAATCCGCAACGAATTGATGCGATCGAAGAACTTCATCGCTGTGCTGAAGCCGGTGCTACCTTAGTAAAAATTCTCCCAAATTCTCAACAATTTGACCCAGAACATCAACGCTATCAAAGATTTTATGAGACTCTAGCATCGCTAAATCTCCCTTTACTCAGCCACGTCGGCTATGAATTTAGTCTCAGGGGGAAAGACCAATCCCTTGGAGATCCCAATCGCCTCCGTACAGCCCTCGAATTAGGAACCACCGTTATAGCTGCCCACGCCTGTAGCAACGGCCTCATGGTCTATGAAAAATTCTTTCCCACGTTGCTGCAATTTGTGGATCATTACCCCAAATTTTATGCTGATATATCCGCACTAACCCTCCCTAATCGATTGCACATGCTTCTGAAACTCCGGCGCCACCCGGCAATCTTCAGCCGCCTCATTTTTGGAACCGATTATCCGCTCTCCGTCTTTCACCTGCCTATCTGGGGTTTTGTGGATTTTTCAACAATTCGACAGATTAGGAAGACCACAAACCGGTTCGACCGCCAATATCTAGTCTGTAAAAGTCTGGGGCTCCAATTTCGTTCACTGGATGGAATTTTTCCCAACCACTCCAGGTCCCCAATTCCTTCCCTATCCAGTTAACCCATCGAAAAACCTTCAACCCATCCCCCGATTCCCTAAGGGGAACGTTGAAAAAAGCCGCCAGCAGCGTTCTCAACGCTTTGCCGTCCTCACGTACTGGCCCGTACGCTCCGGTCGTCAAACCGTCTGCGGCCTTGCCCGAGGAAAGCCACGTCTTGGCGTGCATGGGCTAGGCGGGTGAACCGGCGGGCTTTTTTGAACATTCCCTCTTAACTATTGAGGTCGGATATTATTTTCCAAACGTGTTCAATTTTGAGAAAAATTTTAATTATTCAACGGACCCTTAGGTCACCTACAGCAAGAAATCAGAAAAGGCAATGTTGAACAAGCATGTCTTAACTATGACCGAAGAGTCCGCCAGCGGACCTCTAGGCCCGTGGTCGCCCTTCAGTAGGCCCATGTCTACTCCACTGGCCAACCAATGGTGCCATCCTGCGGAGGGCGGCAAGCCCTACCTAGGATTGCACCAGGAAAAGCACGCCTCAGCGCCCGCGGGTTAGGCAAGTGAATCTGCGAACATTTAGGAATAATCCCTGGCGCTGCTTGATAGATCTCCATTGCAGGAATTTTGCCTTATTCAACAATTATTTAAAGATTCCTCTGGAAAAATCCGAAAAATGTAGTAGTCGATCGTCTTCTCCCTGCTGAGGATATCTGGAGCTTTTGGGAGAGCAATATGACCTTTCACTTACACAAGGTCATCCTCAACGGAGGGGTAATGATGCCATGAGCCGAATTCTGATTGCCGATGATTCCTCGTTTCTACGATACACCCTTTCTAACATCCTTAAGAATGAGGGGCATGAGGTGGACCTCGCCATCAACGGACGTGAAGCCCTCGAAAAAATTCACGCTGATCCACCAGATTGTCTGTTCCTGGACATGCTGATGCCTGAAGGCAATGGCGATCAAGTCCTCGAATCATTGCAGTCTCGTGGAGTGACGTTACCTATCATTGTCCTAACGGCAGATATACAGGAATCTCGCAAAGTCCGATGTTTTGAATTAGGCGCCACGGCATTCGTGAATAAACCTGTCAACCAAGCTCAGGTGCGAAAGGTCTTACAAGAGGTTTTCCCCACACCGCAACACTCAGAGGCACCATGCACATAGGTCCTGAACAGCTTGACGCGTTACAAGAACTGCTGAACATTGGAGTGGGCCATGCCACCAACACCCTGAACCAAATGTTGGGGAAACCCATTCGTTTGCACATTCCGTTCATTCATTTTGGGACAGTGGAGGAGCTCTCTAAGGAACTAGCCCTAGAGAATGAGCCGGTATTGGCATCGATTCAGTTACCCTTTCAAGGATCGTTTGCCGGATCAGCCTGTTTGCTCTTTCCTACAGACAGCGCCGCAACGTTAGTCTCGCTGTTAACGGATGAACCCGATGAGACCGAGACGTTGGACTCTCTAAAAGAGGATACTCTCACAGAAATCGGCAATATTGTGTTGAACGGAGTGATGGGCTCACTCGCTAATGTATTGGAACAGCCGTTGAGGTTTTCCGTCCCCTACTACCAGGAAACATCGGTATTGGGATTAATCCATTCACCTGCACCAGGGTCTCACCCTGAGGTGTATCTCTGGGCCCAAACCCACTTTGACATTGAAGAATGCAACATCTCTGGAGACATTTTACTGATGCTTGGCGCTTACGACTTAAAGCTACTGATAGATTCCCTGTGTGCCATTACTCCCACTCAAGCCATGATGTCTGAGCATGTTTCAAACGGACAGACCCCATGACTCTCTAGAGGTCCTCGATTACTTACCTCAGGGCATTTTCAGTCTCCGCCCAGATTGGACGGTAAGCTTTTGGAACCAATGCCTTGAAGAATGGACCAAGATTCCCAGAAACACGATACTGGGGAGTCCTCTTGGAGCGCATTTTCCCCATCTCGCGACACCCAAATATACCTCTCGTCTCGAACCATTATTTCAGGGCGGACCCCCGGCCATCTTTGCCTCAAAATTTCATCCACAATTCATTCCCTGCACTCTTCCCAATGGACAAAGAGGGGTTCAACACACCATTGCCAAATCCTTCTGGCATGACTCAGCGCAAGAATGGCACGCATTAGTCATCATTGCAGACATTTCAGATCTTCACCGCCAAGTCCACAAATCCCAGCAACTCCAAAAACAAACCCGCTTGGAGATGGCCGAGCGCAAACACCATGAACAACTCCTTGAAGCCATTCGACAGGTCGAAGCCACGATCATTTCCATTCAACATCCCCATGATACCTTTGAAGAAGTCCTCACCCAAATCTTGACGATTACTAAGAGCACCTATGGATTTCTTGGAGAAATCTGTTACCGCTCTCATTTTCCCTATTTAAAGACGTATGCTTTCTTCAATCGTGCCAGGCAAGGCATGGAAACCCCTTTCCATCGGCTGCCACGTGAATGGGAGTTTACTTCATTCAATCCCCTCTTCGGCCGGGTCCTGACAACTGGGCAACACGTGATTACCAACGTTCCGCCGCCTGCTACCGGGAGGGAAGAGCTGCCAAATGACCATCCTCCACTCAACAACTTTTTGGGACTCCCAATTTACTATCGAATGAAGCTTGTCGGCATGGTTGGCCTTGCCAACCGTCCTCAAGGTTATGACCACAAACTCGTGGAATACCTTCAACCCTTGTTAGCGTCCTGTGGCAGGATTATTCAAACCTTTCGAAACGACCAAGACCACCAAGCAGGCCAAATTGCCCTGATAGAGAGTGAAACCCGTCTCCATTTGGCAGTGAGTGGCACAAACGATGGGTTATGGGATTGGATGGATGTGGAAAAAGACGAGCAATGGTGGTCTCCGCACTACTATGAGTTACTCGGTTATACATCGAGGGAAATCTCCCCCACTCTCACGACCTACAAAAGCCTCATCCACCCTGATGACTTTCAACCAACCTTCACGGCTTTGCAAAACCATTTTCAATTCCGTACCCCCTTCAATTTAGTATCACGATTGCGTACCAAATCTGGGAAATTCCGCTGGTTCCGTACACGTGGGACAGTATTGCGAGACGAGTCCGGTCATCCCACTCGAATGGCCGGTTCGCTAGAGGACATCACAGAATCACGAGAAAGGGAGCAACAACTCCGGACGCTTTCCGACCGCCTTGTCCTCGCTACCGCCTCTGCCAAGATTGGCATATGGGATTGGGATGTGCCTAACAATACTCTCAACTGGGATCAGAAAATGTTGGAATTATACGGCCTCCCCGCTCACGAATTTTGTGGTGCCTATGAGACATGGACCAAGGGACTTCACCCCGATGATCGGGCACGTGCAGAACACGACGTTCAAATGGCCTTGGAGGGGAAACACGATTTTAAAACCGAATTTCGAGTGGTCTGGCCTGATCAATCTGTTCATATCATGGCTGCTCACGGGCTTGTGCAACGGGATACCATGGGAAATCCCATTCGCATGATCGGCGCGAATTGGGACATCACCGAGCGAAAAGAAGCAGAAGAAAATCAAGCCCACCTTGGACATATTCTCGACGAATCTCTCAATGAACTATATATTTTTCATGCTGACACAATGCAATTTATTGAGGTGAATCAGAGTGGACGCGTCAATCTTGGTTATTCCATGGAAGAGCTGCGCAAGCTCACACCGATAGATGTGAACCTGGAGTTCACCAGGGCGACCTTCCAGGAAATCCTGCGTCCCCTTTATACCGGCAAAAGAAAAAAAATAGAACTTTCAACTTATCACCAACGGAAAAACGGGTCCCGGTATCCGGTTGAAGTCCATCTTCAACTGTCCAATTTTCACTCCTCAAAAGTTTTTGTCGCGATGATCCTCGATCTTACTCAACGCAAGAAAGCCGAGGAAGCCAAAGCCAATCTTCAACGTGCCATTGATCAGGGAATGGAAGGCCTGGCCTTACTCGATCGAGAAGGAAAATACACCTACATGAATCCCGCTATCGCAGAAATGTATGGTTATCGAGCAGAGGAACTACTTGGGAAATCATGGAAACAGCTCTATTCTAAAAGACAATTAATTCGATTGGAAAAAGAGTGTTTTCCCATGCTTCGAAATTCCGGGCGTTGGCATGGCGAACTCCTGGGACTTCGAAAAGATGGCACTGACTTTCCTATCGAGATCTCTCTGTCCTTACTTACCAGTCCGGATGGAGCACCCGCTGGTCTTGTTTGTACCTGCCGAGACATCACGGAACGGAAAAAAGCCGAGCAGGCCATCACGCAAGCCACCCAAGCCCTGGAACAGAAAAACCACGAGTTATCCACAGCACGCGATGAGGCCTTAGCCGCCGCTCGGTCAAAAGCGGAGTTTCTGGCCACCATGAGCCATGAGATCCGAACCCCCCTGAACGGTGTCATCGGGATGATCGGTTTGTTATTGGATAGTCCGTTGGATCCAGACCAGCGAGAAATGGCCAAAACCGTCCAGCATTCCGGAGCCTTCCTCCTCAATATCATTAACGACATCCTAGACTTCTCTAAGATCGATGCAGGGAAATTGGATCTGGAGGTCATTGATTTTGATTTGCGCACTGCCATTGATGAAGTCTTGGATATCTTAGCCGAGCGAGCCAACAGCAAAGGATTGGAGTTAAACGCCCTAATTTATACATCCACACCCATAGCCCTACGTGGAGATCCTGGCCGCATCCGACAAGTTCTTTTTAATCTTGTGGGAAATGCCATCAAGTTTACCGACCACGGAGAGGTAGTGGTGGAAGTCACGGTTCATGAAAAACAACAGGACACGATCATGATTAAATTCGTCGTCCGAGATACCGGGATCGGCCTCACACCCGAGGCTCAGAGTGGTCTCTTTGAATCATTTTCCCAAGCGGATAGCTCGACCACTCGGAAATTCGGCGGCACTGGACTCGGCTTGGCCATATGTAAGCGCTTGGTCACCCTCATGGGAGGGAATATCGGGCTCATGAGCAACTTGGGACATGGCAGCGAATTTTGGTTCACCATTCCTCTCGCTCAACAATCAACTCCCCTGCCTTCACCATCATCGTGTTCCACTCTCCAGGGACGACGTCTCTGTATTGTCGAAAGTCATGACACTGTTCGTTCAATCCTTCAGCATTATGCTCATTCATGGGGAATGGTATGCGAGGTTGCCAAAACACATGCCGAAGGCCTCGGGCTGCTTCAAAGTGGGGGAACAGATGGAGAACCGTTCGATGCAGCCATTTTTAATCAAACCATGTATGAGGTCATCAAAGAAAAGGGTTTGTCACTTGGTGAAACCATCAGAAATACATCGCTTGTTCTCTTGACTACCCTTGGGCAGCACGGGGAAATTCCTCTGCCCAAGGAGGGAAGACTTAATGGATATCTGACAAAACCAGTGACACAACACCAATTGTTTCAATGCTTGAATACGGTGTTAGGGAAAGAGTCCGTGGCCTTTTTCCCAGGGGAGGCACCTTCCCCAAAACTCATCACCAGGCATACTTTTAATGAAACACCAGCCAAGTCACGACTACGTGTTCTGGTTGCCGAAGATAATGTGGTAAATCAAAAAGTGGCCGTGCGTATGTTAGAAAAGTTGGGATACCGGGTTGATCTTGTTTCAAATGGATTTGAAGCCGTAGAAGCCCTGCGACACACAGCCTACGATATAGTCTTGATGGATTGTCAAATGCCAGAAATGGATGGTTTTAGCGCTACGAGATTGATCCGAGAGGCGGAAGACACAAAGCGTGAAGGAGCAAATACCGGGCCTGAAGGGATAGAAGGAGCAAACCATCGCACTCCTTCCTCCTTACACTACCCTCCTGAGGCCTTCCCCTTGACGCCTTCCGACCATTCCCCTGACTCCGTACCGCGGACCAACCGTGTCCCCATCATTGCCATAACGGCCAATGCCCTCGAGGGTGATCGCGAAAAATGTTTAGAGGCAGGGATGGATGATTTTTTAGCCAAACCCGTCCGGCTCGAAGAACTCGAGGCGGCACTCCACCGATGGAAACCCATGGTAAGGTCACAGGATCAGCACGACCAATCACTACACTCAGAAGACTCGGCTAATGCACCCCCCGCTGCTTCAACAAACTCCCACACCGCTGCTGAGAATGGCCCATCATTAGATCAAGCCATCTTGGAAGAACTCAGGGAATTAGGGGGCGAGGACGATCCCGAGTTTCTCGAGGCTCTTATTGAACTATTTCTCCAGGATCTCCCGCGCCATTTGGAAGCTATCCAACAAGCAATCGCCAATCAAGATGCTTCAGCTTTGACCCGAGCAGCACACACGTGTAAGGGCAGTAGTCACTATATCGGGGCACTTCCTCTAGCTGAGATTTGTTTGGCCCTAGAAACTCTCGGGCGCCAGGACACGACTGTCGGGGCTGACCCCTTACTAGAAAATTTTCAACGGGAGAGAGATCGGTTAACCGAAGCCCTTAAGGATCTTTCACACGTTTCTCCTCCCTGATTTCCCCCTCCACCTGGAAGTCTTTCCAATTGACCGGATCGAACAAGTTCCTGCCGGGTCAACTAAGATTACTAAAACGAACGTGGAAGCCCCGCCCTTTGGGCGGGGTTATTTACTTAGCCGTGTAAAAACTCGTGGGGGTCTATGAAAGCCGCTCTATAGGCCGAAGCCAGTGACGCATTGAAGATCCTGAGGTGAAAAGGCCAACTGTCTCACCCGCTTAACTTGGGCGCACCAAGATGCGCCTTTCCTCAGGCAAGGTCAGGAAGGGCTTGCCGGGTTCCGCAGAGCACAACTACTTCTTGTCGTGCGGAGCGTATGGAGAGTACGTGAGCACAACAAAGACACAAGAACGTCGCTGGCGTATTTTCTCAACATTCCCCTAGTTGGAAGTGTGGTCAGGAGAGGGAAAACTGTTTGGAGTATTGTTTGCCGACTTGCTGGGGACAACCGGGCACCGGATTGTCCCCAGAAAAGAAAAAGATAGGTCTTACCACAAGGTAGATTTTGCGCGCGATCGGGCCTTGGATTCCCTCACGGCTCGTTTGGTCATGATGGCCGATTGATTAAGACCAATTTCCTGAAAAGCTTCATTTCGTTTGTTGGCTATCGCAGCAGAAATGCCTAAATAGACTTTTCGGGCGGCCTCGGACCATTTGGGATCAAACGGTATCCCTTTAAAGGCGGCTTCGGCCGCTTTACCTTCGTCATGGGTTAATCGACGTTGTTGCTGCATACTTTCCTCCAATCTCACTTGGCTATCTATCAATAATTTAGTGAACAAGAGGCCGCGGCTCCTGTTCGGCCTGAATCCGTTTTCCACAATTTAAACAGGCAAAATACAATATGCTTAACCCCACTTCTAAGTCCACGGCACGTTCCAAAACCATCGAACCCTGACATTTCTCACAAATTTTCATAGCGCCCCTTATGGTGTCAGTGTGAATCGAACTTTTAATTCTATCCAGTGAGCAAACAGTGTGCCGTCCGCTAAAATTGACAAAAAAATGCACTATTAACACCAAATGTGGACCATTATGGGCTTATGAATAGGAGACAGAGATTCCAGACGGACTAAATCCTAGGTCGCTCATAGTCGCCTTGTTAAATCCACCGACAGATGTCAGAAACCATCTTTGGCCATCAATGCATA
>JAZFZJ010000233.1:0-3612 GCA_036443915.1 Nitrospirales bacterium | reverse complement strand
GGTCACAAACCCATTTCTATCTGGTAGGAAGAGTTTGGTATCTTCCACGGCGAGATTGGATAGATAGGCATTCATTGCGGCTTCGTCTTTGAGATACTTCTCTCCTTTCCCTTTTTTGACTTTAAACAAGGGGGGTTGGGCAATATAGATATAACCTCGTTCGAGGAGCTCAGGCATTTGGCGAAAAAAGAACGTGAGCAGGAGGGTCCTGATGTGACTGCCATCCACATCGGCATCCGTCATTAAAATGATTTTGTGATAGCGGGCTCGGTTGATATCAAAGGTATCTTTGTCTTCCTTGCCTTTGTCTAAATCTTCACGAGGTCGGCCAATCCCTGTGCCAATAGCCATGATAAGGGTTCGTATTTCCTCACTGCCGAGCATTTTATCGAAACGGGCCTTTTCAACATTGAGAATTTTGCCTTTGAGTGGGAGAATGGCTTGAGAACGTCGATCCCGCCCCTGTTTGGCCGACCCACCGGCGGAATCACCTTCAACAAGATACAGCTCGCTCAATTGTGGATCCTTTTCGGAACAATCGGCCAACTTCCCTGGTAATGAGCCTCCCTCCAAGGCCCCTTTTCTCCGAATGAGTTCTTTGGCTTTCCTGGCGGCTTCCCGAGCTCGGGAGGCATCGAGTGATTTCCCCACAATTTTTTTGGCGACGGAAGGGTTCTCCTCCAAATAAGAACCCAACGCTTCGTTGACCGCCGCTTCGACAATGCCTTTCACCTCACTATTACCCAATTTGGCTTTGGTCTGTCCCTCAAATTGCGGATTTCGGATCTTCACACTGATGACGGAAGTCAATCCTTCTCGAACATCTTCCCCACTGAGTGATTCGGTTTCTTTTTTAAATAAATCCTTGGATGTTGCATAACTATTGATGGTCCGGGTCAACGCGGACTTAAACCCACTCAGATGGGTTCCGCCTTCTCGTGTATTGATATTATTGGCGAACGAATACAGGTTTTCGGCATACCCTGCGTTATATTGAAGGGCCACCTGGAGCATCAGATCAGATTTTTCTACCTCAATAACAATGGGGTTATGGATTGGGCTTTTGGCTTCATTGAGGTGCTCGACGAAAGAGACGATACCTCCCTTGTAACAAAATACTTGTTCCTTTTCTTTGTCCGTTCGATCATCTTTTAACCTGATTTCCAAGCCTTTATTGAGAAACGCCAATTCCCTAAGCCGTTGGGCCAACACATCAAAACTCATTTCAAGGGTTTCAAATATGAGTGGGTCTGCTTTAAACACTATTTTGGTACCCTGTTTTTTGGTTTTGCCGACCATTGTGAGCGGCTTCACCGGCACCCCTCGAAGGTATTGTTGTTCAAACACTTCCCCGTTTTGCCAAATTTCCAATTCCAGCCATTCAGAAAGGCCATTCACCACAGATACCCCTACTCCATGGAGCCCGCCTGATACTTTATAGGCCCCCTCCTCGAACTTTCCTCCCGCATGTAGAACAGTGAGGGCCACCTCGGCGGCTGATTTCTTCTGAGTGGAATGCATTCCTGTGGGAATCCCTCTTCCCTTGTCCGATACCATCACACTCCCATCCACTTGAAGGACGACCTCAATTTCATTTCCAAAACCAGCCATATGTTCATCCACGCAATTGTCCACAACCTCATACACCAAATGGTGCAGACCATCGACCCCCGTACTGCCAATATACATCGCGGGGCGTTTGCGAACTGCCTCCATTCCTTCCAACACGCGGATTTGATCGGCATCATAACGAGTGGCAGATTGCTGGGTGTTGGGCACTTGGGCAGATTCCGGGCTTTGTGGTTCTGTTGGTTCCATACGGCTTACGATGTGCGAGAATGTGGGAGGCTGAACGTCCGTTTGGTCAAATCCGTCATACCTTCACAGGCATCACGACGGCTTTGAAATTGGGATTTCCCTGTTCTTGAATCAAACACGGACTCAAAGACGTCTCCATTTGGAGAGACAGGGATTCGGTCTCGATAACCGACAAAACATCTAAGAAGTACCGGGCGTTGAACCCGGCGGCAAAATTTTCCCCTGTATATTTGGCTGAAATTTCTTCATCGGCTTCTCCAAGTTCTGGGCTTTTTGAAGACAAATGAACATGGTCGGCACTGAAAGCCAGTTTCACAGCATGGGCTTTATCCTTTGACAAGATGGCCACTCTCCGCAAGGCACCTTCTAATTCAGATTTATTCAAGATCGCTTTCTTAGAGGATTCTTTAGGGACGACTTGTTGATAATTGGGATAGGTTCCTTCCATGATACGGGAAGTCAATACCAGACCGCTTTTTCTTAAGATCACCATATTCTTGGTAAAACCCAAAAGAGGCTCCTTATCATCCTCTTCCAACAGACGCCGAATTTCTATGGCCGCTTTTTTGGGAATAATTACTTGGATTTCGGAAGCAGGGATGGCTGCTGCTGCTGGAGCCACCTCCTGCTCGGCCCAACCTAGCCGGTGCCCATCCGTTCCAACTAATCTAATCGTCACCTTTTTACCCGAAGGAATGAGAGAAATAAGCAGACCATTCAACACATACCGTGTGTCTTTTTCTCCCACCGCAAACACGGTTTTTTTGAGAAGCTGCAACAAACCTTGGGCGGGAAGTGATGTTAGTCCATCCCGTTCAATGGCCGGAAGAGCAGGGTAATCATTGCTAGACAATCCCACCACCTTAAATTGGCTTTTTCCCGCTTTAATGGTAACCCAATTATTTTCCCCTACAACCATTTCAATTTCTGAATGTCGAATTTCCTTCAAAATGTCGAAGAGGGTCCGAGCGGAAAACGTGACAGAGCCTGGTTCCTGAACCGTGGCTTTATAGAGCCCTCTCATACCAATTTCCAAATCGGTGGCAACGATATCCAAGCCTTCTGACTTCGCTTCCAAAAGAACATTAGCCAGAATGGGCATAGTGTTTCGTTTTTCCACCACACCCTGCACTCGTTGGAGCGCCATCAGTAAATCTTCCCGTGCTATGTGAATTTTCATGGTGTAGCGAATAGTAGCCGAATTTATGCCTTACCAATTTCCTCTTTAAGACTTTCAATAGTAGTACGAAGGGTGCTATCAGCTTCCTGAGATTTTTCCATTTGCTTGCAGGCATGAATGATGGTCGTGTGATCTTTACCACCAAAATCCCTCCCAATTTCAGGGAAAGAGGCATCCGTTAACGTACGACACAGAAACATAGCAATTTGACGTGGGTAGACAAGGGTTTTGGTTCGCCGCTTTGATTTGAGATCCGAAATTTTAAGATGAAAACGACTGGCAACTGCCTCTTGAATATCTTCGGTTGTAATCACCCGCCGTTTTCCCCCAAGAAGATCTCGAAGAATATTTTTTGCCATATCCACAGTAATTTTTTGTCCCGTCAGAGACGCATAGGCCCCCAGACGAATGAGGGCACCTTCAATCTCCCGGATATTACTTTTAAGATTGACGGCTAAAAGTTGAATCACATCTTCGCTGATCGCAATGCCCTCCTCTTCGGATTTTTTTCGAAGAATGGCGATTCGAGTTTCCACATCAGGCGGCTGGAGATCAGCAATCAGTCCCCATTCAAAACGGGACCGAAGGCGCTCCTCCATTGAGGGCATTTCCTT
>JAZFZJ010000232.1:0-3277 GCA_036443915.1 Nitrospirales bacterium | reverse complement strand
GGGACTGTTGAATAAAGCGGTGTGAGGTATTCTCATAGAACGATTCCGGTCAAGGCCGCCCCTGAAAGGTCTACGGAGACAAATACCCTTACAGTGCCCCCCGGGGAGTTGCCATGAGACCCTCTTGGTGAGGTCGTCCACCCCCTCTTGAGGCGATTCCCGTGGGCTGCCTCGTGCTTAGGCGGCCACCAGATCTGCGTCGAGGACGACTAATCGCTTGAGGTTAAACGCCATGGCCTGCAAGAAGGCCGCAAATTGATTCTTTGCCACCCCGTGGTACCGCACCCGCTTCGGGCGCTGCGAAAAGACTCGTTCATATGGCGCCCGCAGATGGCTATACCAGCGATCACGGTCTCGGTTCTTCGTTGTCATATTGTTGCGTTGGATTGCCGCAAGATGACAGCGCCGTTTGGCCGCGGCCTGCCGGGCTGGAGCCGTACAATAGCCTTTATCTGCATACACCGCGCCTTGTGTCGGACAGACATACCGCAGGCCGTGCGCATCCGGCAGATTGGCCGGGGTCGTGGCGACTTTATTGATGAGCCCCGATTGCATATCGACACTGGCGTGTTCCTTATAGCCGTACCAGTACTTCTTCTTGCCTTTGCAGCCAATTCGAGCTTGTGGATCTGCTGCCACTTTCGGCAGCACCTCATTATTCAACTTCTCGATCTTTTGTTGTCGGGCCTTATCGCGCTCTTCCCACAACGTGGCTTTGGCAATCAGATGGGTCGCATCCACAAAGGTGAACACTTCACTCATGAGTCCGGCGGCTTTGAGCTGGTCACGCATGGTGGCAAACAACTGTGAGAGCCGAGTCGTTCCAATGCGGGTCCGGACACGGGTGAACAGGCTATAGTCCGGAGTGGGCGCCGATATCGTGAACCCGCAAAACCATTTGGCCGCCAGGTTTTCTTCCAGATACCGCTCCAGTTCCCGATCCGAAAGATCTTCCATGAATTGCAAGAGCAGACAGCGAAAGAGCCGCTCCACGCCATAGCCATCTGCTCCTTTGAGCTGGCTCACCTCCGCCAGGGCCGTCGTGGCATCGGGCAGATAGGCTTGAAACCGCCGGTAGGGATGCGTGGATGGTAATAAACTCTCGAGATCAACGATTTCCATTTGGGACATGCGCGGCTCCAGGGGATAAGAGGGGGGGAAGGATTAGTGGACGGGGCGCAGTATAACAAAATTTTTAATCAATAACCCTATTATTCAACAGTCCCATTAAGCCACCTCCCCGATCACGCTTGATGGCACCCACTTCATTCTTTTCCTCATCTTCGCCTGAGTCCACTCCATACTACTAGTGAATACTTTCATTTCCATTCCCCAGAAGATCAGTCTGTGTGCAATGAATGTTTTTTTGCTGGAGCACATGACATACCAAGGGCGTGAGAGCTTCCGCCATTTTCTCATGACCTTTTGGGTTGGTATGCCAGTCTCTCGGCCAAAAGTAAAAAACTCTAGGATCTGAAGCGGATTCAAACACGGGAGTGATATCAGCAAATGGAATATGCATTTCCTGGGTTAAAGAGGCCAACACTTGGTTAATATATTGCAATTCGGGGTGGTGAGTCTGAGCCACATCAGGCACAAATATGACAACCAAATGGCTATTATTTTTTTGTGCAATGGCCTGAATTTTTTCAAGGAGCGTTTTAAGAATATGGAATGAAGAACGTGATTGGGCTTGGGTGGATTTGCTCAATAACATATGAGTCGCCTGTTCAATCAATTCAGGTCTTCTCGCCTCCAATGTTGACAAAAAATCGACTCTGGCTAACTTATTTTTTCGGCGAAGATGGTCCGCCTGGGCTTTGAGAAAGTTGAAGACATAGGAAAAACGAAATATCCCTCCTTTGTGTCGCACCTCGGGTTGAGATTCAGGATCTGCGGAAATCGCCTCTTGTATGGAATGAGGGAGATCATTAAAAAAATAGGAGAGCACAATAATATCTGGCGAATAACGAATTCCGATATTTTTGAGATACACATAGTAATGATTCAGACCCCACTTTGGGACTCCGGCGTTAATTGTCTCAATTTCGACCCCTGTTCTTTTCTTAAGAATTTGTTCAAGCTTCTTCAAAAACGTCTCTTCAAGAGATACCCCCCAACCAAAAGCAAAAGAATCCCCAATACCCAAAATCCGAATAGTTCCCGGGTTTTTGACCCTTGGATGTTCCACATCATCTCGAACACCCTGTGAATTCGTTTTCACCCACGAACTAACGGGGCCTATACCTTCAAAATTGGGTGCCATGGTAAAACCAAGAAGATTAGAAGGCTCCTGCCAGGTTATCGTATCGACGAACGGCTTCGATAACGGGTGATCAATTATCCGAAGAATGCCTTCTCCAAGAATACTCGCAAACACCAAAGAAAAAATTAACAAAAGAGATTCCCTGCCCTGTCCTTTCACCATCAACAAACAAAAAATGGAAATCAATAATCCGACAAGGGGAAACTCAATTGTTGCCGAACGAAACATGAAGTCTTGAAATTCCACCTTGATGCCACCAAAAAACACCACCAAAATGACGTCCACCACAAACAACACTATGGTAATAGTCAGGACATAGATTCCCAACATCTGGAGTTTTTTCATGGTTGTTTTGTGGAGATGATCCAATTGCTCTAGCAATCTGATTAGAGAGGTAAACGAGGTAATAGGAATCGATGGGACATTAGACTAGTGAAGGCAAGCATTCACACAACTGGGCTGGCAAGTATTCTCACTTGTTATTCATATATGTCTTTTCAAGCAAAAGTATTCTCGCAACGATGTTCAGCCAGAAAGACACAAACTGCCATGATTCAGTAAATCCAAAAGTAATAAATCATGTTCTTCTGACTTGTGGTCCGCAAAAATTCATGCAGCCTTGGTTATCAGCTCATATTCATGATGTAATCCACCCAGGACAGGATGACTTACAACCTTAAGGCGGCCTGGAATGCGGTGCCGATGTTCTTGTCGTGTGACAGGGAGACCGGCTGGCGGGTCCGGGATTCCTGGCCCAATGCTGGAGTGTGGTCGACCGTGATTGTAATGCGTTAGCCAGTTCTTCAAAAGAATACACAAGTGGTTTTCCGTCAGTGGGATGAGAAAGTCGAGGCATTCCCGGCGGAGCGTACCGATGACACGTTCACAGATGCTGTTAGCTTTGGGGCTCCGATAAGGCGTCCGCAGTACTCGCAGGCCCATGTGAGTCATCGACTGATCGAGCTGCGCAGAGAAGATGCCATCGCGATCATGGATAAGAAAACGGTAGTC
>JAZFZJ010000231.1:0-7428 GCA_036443915.1 Nitrospirales bacterium | reverse complement strand
CGGATAAGAAGCTGACCTACGTTGTGGGCGTCTTTGACGGATTAGATGGCGGTGCCAATAGCGGTGATAGCCCCCTCTGGGCCGGCCGTTTCAGTTACAATTTTTTGAATGTTGAAAAAAATCCTGGTTATTACACCAGCAGCACCTATTACGGAAAAGGCGGTGATATCCTTACTCTGGCCTTTGCCATCCAACATCAAGCGGGTGGTTCTGGCACTGCCGCAGCACCAGGCGATTATACCGCATTCAGCACTGATCTGTTATTTGAGAAAGTGTTCGGCAATGATGGCGTAGTGACGGTAGAGGGCGAATATAAGTACTTTGATGCAAACTTGAGCAATGCTGCCCTAGCCGATCCAGCTTGTTTTTGTCTTTTCGATGGTAAATCCTGGACTGCAACCGGGTTGTATCTCTTTCCGCAGAAGGTGGGGATAGGGCAATTTCAGCCTTACATTCGTTACACCAAGAACTACGCCGACAACAGCTCTGACCGGAAGGAGTACGAAGGAGGCCTCAATTATATTATTGACGGTCATAACGCAAGGATTTCGTTGTTCTATCAATATGGGGATATAGCCACTAAAGGGAGGACTTGGGTTCCCGGTGTGCGCGGTGACAAAGTCAGCGCCATTAAGGTAGCCTTCCAGCTCCAACTTTGATGTCCTTTTTTGACTGTGAAACTCTTTGCGACACCATTTAACAAATAAATAAGGAGTTCGATATGAATAAGCTATCTTTCCCTCTTCCAGAAAACGAGAATGCCAAGTCAACCAAAATTATTGAATCAGAAACAGAGAAAAGTCGCCGGAATTTTTTAATCGATGCCACGAGAACGGCTGCAGGATTCGGCGCAGCAGCGCTCCTTGGCAATTTAGGTACGTGGGCTCTTTCCTATGCTGCCGACAAAGGACCCATCAAAATCGGAATTCTCCATTCCTTAAGTGGAACCATGGCGATTAGCGAAGTCTCGTTACGAGATGTCGTCTTGATGGCCGTGGATGAAATCAATGCGGCCGGCGGGGTCCTCGGACGAAAACTTCAGCCCGTTATTGTGGATCCCGCTTCTAATTGGGATCTGTTCGCCGAAAAAGCCAAACATCTGTTGTTAGTCGATAAGGTCTCGGTCGTGTTTGGGTGCTGGACATCAGTCAGCCGAAAATCTGTGCTTCCGGTATTCGAAAGCAACAACGGTTTACTCTTCTATCCCGTACAATACGAAGGCGAAGAATGTTCACGGAACGTCTTCTATACCGGTGCAGCCGTGAATCAACAAGCCATCCCGGCTGTGGAATATTTGATGAGCGAAGAAGGTGGTGCCTATAAAAAGTTTTATCTCTTGGGCACGGATTATGTGTATCCCCGGACCACAAATAAAATCCTTCGAGCCATGCTCCTCGCCAAAGGTGTACCAGCTTCAAACATTGCAGAAGAATATACGCCATTTCACCATCAAGATTATCAAACCGTTGTCGGAAAAATTCGACAATTTGCACGCAAGGGTGATGCCGCGGTGATTAGTACGATTAATGGCGACAGCAACGTGCCGTTTTATAAGGAATTCGCAAATCAGGGTCTTCGGTCAGAGGATTGCCCGATTATGGCGTTCAGCGTGGCAGAAGACGAACTTCGCGGCATGGACACAAGTGCGTTGGTCGGACACCTGGCGGCGTGGAATTATTATCAGAGTATTGATTCTCCAGGGAATAAAAAGTTCGTGGCCGACTTCAAAGCCTACTGCAAAAAGAAGGGGTTGCCTGGTGGGGATAAGCGCGTCACCGACGATCCCATCGAAGCGGCCTATTACGGAGTCCATGTCTGGAAGGAAGCCGTGAAAAAGGCTGGCACCACAAAAGTGGATGCGGTGCGGAAGGCTGTCTATGGATTGGAATTCGATGCGCCCGGCGGCAAGAAAAAAATGGACGAAGCGAATCACCATACCTACAAGCCCGTGCTCATCGGTGAAATTCGTAAAGACGGGCAGTTTACGGTCATTTCCAAAACCGACCTCGTCCGGGCAGAACCCTGGAGTGAATACACCAGTCCGGATAAAGGCTGTGACTGGGTCAAGCACAAAGGAACCTACAAAAAAGCGTGACTTATGACGGGCCCAACGTCTTTCCTGGATGTTGGGCCCACATGATTCACATGTATAAAGATCCAGTTCTATTTCTTAAAAACTGAATCAACAGCTATGCTCCATTCCTGGAAACGTATTTTGCTCATTCAGGTCTTTGTCTTTTCATACTGCCTGCTAAACCTTGGAGCAATGGGATGGGCCCAGGAGTCGGGGCCATCTTCAACATCGGCCGAGATCGTTGGGGTAGACGACGCCATGAGAGCACTGGCCGCCGGTGCGTGGTCGGAGAAAAAAAACGCGGTGGCCTACCTTATTGAATATGGTGAGCCCAACCTGCTTCCTCAGCTTGAAGAACTCCGCTCCAATGTGAACCGACGGGTACGCCGGTTGATGAAACCGGTCATCAACCTCCTTCGAAATAAAGCCAACTTGGCGAGCAAAGACTCAGAAGCACGTCGAGCTGCGGCTCGAGATCTTGGGGCACGCGGAATGCATGTTGCATTACCGCTTTTAAGAAATGCCTTGTCAAATGAAGATGATCATTGGGTCAGATACGACCTGGAAGAAGCCATCAACCTGATAAACTTGGAGCATGCAGACCCACAAGTTCGCCTTGCGGCCATTACGAAGCTGGGTGACTTGCGTAGTTCCTTTGCCCTCCCCGATTTACAGCAATTAGCCCAACAGCCAGCGAGCGACCTGGAACAGCAGGCGTTGACCAACGCGGCGGCCGAGGCGAGTCGCCAAATAGAAAGATGGCAATTTTTCTCCGGCGGGATGGAAACCCTACTGCAAGGGTTGAGCCTCAGTTCCATACTCCTCCTCATGGCATTGGGGCTTGCCATTGTTTTCGGCCTCATGGGAGTCATCAATATGGCACATGGGGAGATGATGATGATCGGCGCCTATGCCACATTTGTCGTTCAAGAGCTTTTCCGAGCGTACCTTGGCGAGGGACTCTTCAATTATTATTTCATCTTCGCACTCCCCTCTGCCTTTCTAGTCGCGGCGCTCGTGGGGTGGATTTTAGAGGGAACACTGATTCGATTCCTCTATGGAAGACCACTCGAAACATTATTAGCCACATGGGGAGTGGGGCTTGTCTTGATTCAGGGCGCTCGTGTCATTTTTGGAGATCTCACAGCCGTTCAGGCGCCAAGCTGGCTCAAAGGAAGCTTGCAGATTATGGTGGGCGTGCGGTTTCCGTATAACCGGCTCTTTATCATTTTGCTCGCTATCTTCTGTGTTGCTGGCATTTACTTGTTACTATTTCGAACAGGTATGGGCCTCCGAATCCGCGCGGTGTTGCAAAATCGTGATATGAGTGCCTGTCTTGGTATTCCGACCAGGAAATTGGATGCCTACACATTTGCTTTTGGATCCGGGCTAGCAGGCTTGGCAGGCAGCGCCTTGACCTTGGTGGGCAACGTTGACCCCGAGCTTGGCCGGAATTACATTGTGGACTCGTTTATGGTGGTCGTGACCGGAGGAGTGGGAAAACTAGCCGGTACGATTACTGCTGCATTCGGCATTGGGATGCTCAATAAATTGTTGGAGCCAAGCTTTGGCGCCGTGTATGGAAAAGTGATGATTCTGGTCCTAATTATTCTCTTTCTTCAATATCGGCCCTCTGGACTCTTCACCTTGAAAGGGCGCCACCTTGATTCTTAAGAGTGATCAGGAAACCGTTAATGCCAACATAACAACTGGGCTGTCCCGCTTGGGTTTAAGCCGGTCGTTTTGGATCGTGGGATTGGTTCTGTTTGTTGGCCTTCCCCTCCTCAATCTTCTTCCAAGTGATTCCATGTTTCATGTTTCTGACTTTTCACTCAATCTTTTTGGCAAATTCTTTGCCTTCGCCATCTTAGCACTAGGCATCGATTTAATTTGGGGCTATACGGGTGTTTTGAGTTTGGGGCATGGAGTATTTTTTGGGTTGGGGGCCTATGCCATCGGGATGCACCTGATGCTAGGAATTGGAGCAGAAGGGGTGTATGGAACCGCCCTACCAGACTTTATGGTGTGGAATCAGGTTACAGAGCTTCCCTGGTTTTGGAAACCCTTTTCCAGTTTGGGTTTTTCATTGGCTGCGGTCGTATTGGTTCCGATGCTGTTTGCCGCACTCTTTGGTTTCCTCGCGTTTCGCAGCCGTATTCGTGGTGTGTACTTTGCCATTATCACGCAAGCGCTCGCGTTGGTCGCCTGGCTGGTATTCAATCGTAACGAAACCAACTTGGGCGGCACCAATGGGTTGACTGACTTCAAGCATATCTTAGGATATCCGTTGCATGATCCTGCCACCCAACGCGGGTTGTATTTTCTCACGGTATTCTTTTTGGGTGTCGCCTATCTCCTCTGTCGGTGGATTACCCAATCCCGTGCCGGACGGGTGTTAGTCGCCATTCGTGATTGCGAACAGCGCGTGCTCTTCTCCGGTTATTCCCCCGCAAACTACAAACTCTTTGTGTTTGTCATCTCAGCGGGATTAGCTGGAATCGCCGGAGCCCTCTACGTTCCTCAAGTCGGCATTATTACCCCCAATCAAATGGGGGTTCTTCCCTCAATTGAAATGGCCATTTGGGTAGCCGTTGGCGGGCGCGGGACCCTGACCGGGGCCATTGTGGGTGCCGTGGGGGTCAACTGGCTACGAAGCTTTCTCACCAATCATTTCCCGGAACTCTGGCCTTTCTTCCTTGGTGGGCTCTTTATCGCTGTTGTGATGTTTTTCCCCAAAGGTTGTGTCGGCGTGTTCAGCAATTTGTGGAAAATGCTGCGAGCATTAAAATCTAAACCCATTTCCCCAAAGGCAGTTCAGACCACCGAATAATCTTCAGAGAACGGTAAGAATAATGGCTGCCGACAAACACGATCCGGTGAAAAAAGATGGCGAAGGTATACGACCGATGATTGGGTCTCCACATCAGCGTTCGATTATCTATCTCGAAGAAGTGACGGTTGACTTTGATGGGTTTAAAGCGCTCCATAAACTCAATTTATTTGTCGATTATCATGAACTTCGAGTGGTGATCGGGCCCAACGGGGCAGGCAAGAGTACGCTGTTGGATGTAATCTCCGGAAAAGTCCAGCCAGTGTCAGGACGAGTCGTGCTTGGGCAAGGCACGGATCTCATTGGCCTGCGGGAAAACGAGATTACCGCGTTAGGCGTAGGCCGAAAATTCCAGACGCCCTCGGTGTATACCACCCTCCCTGTGTGGGACAATCTGGACCTCTCGCTTCGTCGGAACAGCAAAGGGGTCTTTGCTACCTTGTTGTCCAAATCCAGACGCGAGGAATCACACAAAATTGCCCAAACGTTAGAGACAATCGGATTGATGAACAAATCACAGGTCCTTGCCGGCCAATTGTCCCACGGAGAAAAACAATGGTTGGAAATTGGCATGGTTATCCTCCAAGACCCCGAACTTCTGCTGATTGATGAACCTGTGGCGGGAATGACGGATCAGGAAACGGAAAAAACCGGAGAACTACTTCAATCGCTAACGGATAAGCATTCCGTCATCGTCATTGAACATGACATGGAATTTGTCAGGCAGATCGCGAAAACGGTCACAGTCCTGCATGAAGGAACCGTATTGTGCGAAGGTCCAATGCAGAGTATCCAAAACGATCCCCGTGTCATTGAAATATATCTTGGGCGGCAAAAGGAAGCTAATGCTTCGGTGTGAAAATCTAAATGTTTTTTACGGTGAAAGTCACATTCTCCGGGATATTTCCATGGAGGTTCAGGACGGACAAGTGGTCTGTCTCATGGGGCGAAATGGGGTGGGTAAAACCACACTCCTAAAAACCATCATGGGGTTGCTCAAACCTCATACCGGACACATTTACCTCCATGACCAAGAGGTCACCAAGCAGTCCCCGGATCGACGGGTGGCACAAGGCATCGCGTATGTTCCCCAAGGCCGTGAACTCTTTCCCCATTTGACGGTTGAAGAAAACCTCCGATTGGGATTTGAAGCCCGGCAAAGTCCGAAAAACCAAAAGACTGCCGAATTGGCTTATGAGGAAGTTTACACACTGTTTCCGGCTTTGCCCGCCCTGTTGGCCAGGCCTGGAGGGGTCCTGAGCGGCGGAGAACAGCAACAGGTGGCGATTGGACGTGCACTTCTGACTGAACCAAAACTGCTGCTATTGGATGAACCCACGGAAGGCATTCAACCATCAATCGTCATGGAAATCGAGCATATCATTGAAGGCTTTAAAACCCAACGCCGATTTGCAGTTTTGTTGGTTGAACAATATTTTGAGTTTGCTGCTCGCTTGGCGGATACCTTTGTGCTCATGGCCAGGGGCGCCGTGGTGGCATCTGGACCCGCAGCTGAATTAACAGAAGACCAGGTCAAACAACACCTGGTAGTGTGAAACCATGCATCTCAGCCCAAGAGAACAAGAGAAATTACTCATCTACGTGGCAGCGCAGCTTGCTAACGACCGAAAAAACCGCGGATTAAAACTCAATCACCCGGAAGCGTTGGCGTATATCACCGCCGCAATATTAGAAGGGATTCGAGATGGCTGCTCCGTATCCGATTTAATGAGTTATGGAGCCACACTGTTAACCAGGGATGACGTCATGGTCGGTGTACCGGAGATGTTGCCAGAGATTCAAGTGGAAGGGACGTTCCCTGATGGGACGAAATTGGTCACCGTCCATCAACCAATCCGCTAATATAGGTCAACGGAAGACGTGAAACGAGAGGCTTCAAGAAATTGTTCGTATTCGCATGACGCCTTACCGATCACACTTCATGATTTTCCCAATTAGGGAGAGTGAACCATGCCGAAGAAATCCAGCGAAAACCCTCCAAACCCCTCACCGGAAGACCCCAAGCCGCAAATCGTTCACCCAACAAATGATACCCCAATGATTCCCGGTGAAATCTTGTTGGGGAAAGACGCCATTGTGGCCTTTGCAGGTCGTCCTACCGTTGAGTTGACGGTTGTCAATCATGGAGATCGGCCCATTCAGGTCGGATCCCATTGCCATTTTTTTGAGGTAAATCGAGCCTTACGTTTTGATCGAGCACAGGCCTTCGGCTTTCGAATGAAAATTCCCTCAGGCACCGCAGTACGATTTGAACCAGGAGAAGAGAAACGCGTATCCCTTGTTGCCTTTGGAGGAAACCGGATGGCCTATGGCATCAATGGATTGACCAATGGATCCCTCGATGATACTGAGGTTAAAACACAAGCCCTCATACGAGCTGCCGAACAAGGGTTTTTATCAGAGGGAGTTGCTTGATGAATATACCTCGCCGTCAATATGTAGATTTATACGGGCCAACTAAGGGAGATCGGATTCGCCTCGCCGACACCGAGCTCATTATAGA
>JAZFZJ010000230.1:0-11167 GCA_036443915.1 Nitrospirales bacterium | reverse complement strand
GAAGCTCGTGACCCTGCTCACGAGTCGGTACATTCCAGGGGATCCGGAACACCCAAGGGTCAGTTACGCATACCTTCAGGGTCCTCTTGGTACCTTTCGAGGGCGGCCGCAAATCGTCATAACTGATCTGAATCAGATATCGGATTCGCCGTGAACTGGAAAAGCGTTTTGTTCGTTTTCGAGGGATTCGAAAACCAACCAACTATTTGCACCTGAAAGAATGCGAATTTCGATTCAACCATCGAGGACAATACCTGTACCACCTGTTACTCAAGGTCCTTCGAAAACACCCTCTTAACTAGTCATGACCCTTGAAAAATTATCCTATTTTGACATTGTTCGTCATGAATTCCAATACATAGTTTTTGCCAGCACTCTCCTCATCCCCAGTTCCTACCCCGATCCTTTCAGTAATTTGGCGGTCAACGCCACCCTCATGTTTTCCAATATCGCCGGTCCCATCATTATCAGCATCCCCTCCCTGGCGGATAAACCCTTCCTGCCTGTTGGTTTGGCCGGAAACTGTGTTTTCTTTTCAATGAAAGAGCAATATGCTCTAGGACTCAGACAAGCGAAAATTCAGAATGCAACTGGGGAGCGTGGATGGAGGAGGCCTGGAAAAGTCCGGAAGGGAGAGTTGAATCTTTATTAGATGAACTTACATTCGCCAATAGATAAGCGCTTCGAGGGGATTGAGGCCTTTTAATTGCCAAAGGGCGCCCATTACCACAGACATGGCGACAAGCACCAACACAAGAATACCCACGATTATGGACTTCTGTGTTCTTCGAGGATACCGTGAGGGAGGGATATCCTTGGTGGTCGTAGCAATTGTAATAGATGGATCTTGCCAAAGTGGGGAACGTCGTCGAGGAGCTGAAAAGGCCTCTGCTTTAGCGTGGTAGGTTCTCTGACCTTTCCCTATTATTGGAGCGTTCAGCCCATTGTCTGGTTGGGATAACGATGGCTCTTCCTGGTGGCCTATCGGTGTGTCTTCCCCTCGATTATTTTTTCCAATATGAGATGTCCCACAATGTGAGCATAACCAGGTTTC
This sequence comes from Nitrospirales bacterium, assembly GCA_036443915.1. Taxonomy (GTDB): domain Bacteria; phylum Nitrospirota; class Nitrospiria; order Nitrospirales; family UBA8639; genus Nitrospira_E. The sequence goes on along the minus strand of JAZFZJ010000230.1, from coordinate 10,113 downwards.
TTCATTCGCGTCCCCATTGACCACCTCATAGTCTAGGTCCCCTTTTATCTTCACTCCGCAATGTGGACATGATCCGGCTTGTTTGGAAACCGGATTGCCACAATCCCGACAGGCATTCGAAGCCGATAGCTCTCCCTCTTGGAGACCGTGTTTCCCAGGAAAGGGGAAGGCACACTGAGGGCAGGCCAGCGCTTGGGTGGAAACTTCTTTGTGACATTCCGGACAAGGAACCAATGCCATAATAAAGAACCCCTATCTATTGAGAACTTTCCAGTTTACAAGCATGCTGAATTATTGAGAAATCTTCTTCTGTTACGCAAGTAGCAAGGTCGATACCTCTAGGGCATTAACAAAATCACCTGTAAATTCAAAGTGTGGTGTGTGTTCATCTTTATGAAGTCCCATCCTTGCTGAAGGGTATTTCCTTCAGCTATTTTCCCTAATCTGAATGGGTCTTCTCAAGAGGGTTCTTCTCACTCATAGGGAAATTGTGAAAAAGTTTACCCTGAGCATGGTCAAAGGGTCTAGCAGTCTTGCTGAGCAGTCCTCCTTCAGGAAGCCCGAGGACAAACTTTGAACCTTCCTTTTATTCATTTGGTAGTTTGTGAAGTCTCCCGGCTGGAACCGCTGCTGAAAAAATAGCGCTTTTTCAATTACCTCCAAATAGGAATATATTCAACTTCTTGGATTTCTTGACTGTTTCCACAAATCTTCTACATGGTGTAATATTCCTGATCCCATTTGGACTCCCATATGGCGAAGTTATTTGACGTCCATATCTTGGTTTGTTTATAGATTGTCGGTTGAGGAGAAACTCTTTGTTTTTTAACTCTCCATGGGGGTGCCATGACCAGTGACATACGAGAAAACCAGAACGATTCCATAACTAAAGCCGTCAGCCAGCGATATGCTCAAGCCGTAACCAACGGTGAAGAGATGTGTTGTCCGACCGGATATAATCATGAAGATTTGAGGCAATTTATTCCCGAAGCCGTCCTGAAGGTTTCCTACGGTTGTGGAACACCCCTTGGCCTTTCGACTGTCAAGCCCGGTGAAGTGGTCTTGGACATTGGGTCGGGAGGTGGGATCGACTGTTTCGAGGCAGCACGAAAAGTTGGGGCTACCGGACGGGTGATCGGGATTGATATGACGGATGAAATGTTGGCCCTAGCTCGTACCCATGCACCAACTGTGGCCAAAAACCTAGGATATCAAGCATCCAATGTGGACTTCCGGAAAGGCTTTGCCGATGCCATGCCGATTGCTGACAATCAGGTTGACCTAATTATTTCCAATTGTGTCATCAATCTGGCACCGGACAAAGGAAAAGTCTTTCAGGAAATGTTTCGGGTTCTCCGTCCTGGGGGACGGTTCACCATTTCTGATATTGTTGCCGACCAACCTATTCCCCAGTATTTAATTCATGACCGTGACAAATGGGGGGACTGTTTATCGGGGGCCCTTACCATCCAGGCCTATTGGGGTGGATTGCGGGAGGCGGGATTTCGAGGATTACATCAGGTAACGGTGATCCCTTGGAGAGTCATCGATGGTATTCATTTCCTTTCCGTAACCCTGACAGGGTACAAACTTACTGTTGAAGAATCATCCCCCTCCACAACCTTTGCCACGTTAATCGGTCCATTTTCTCAAGTAGTGGACGAATTGGGCACCACCTTTCATCGCGGAACCCCACAACCAATCGATGAACAGACCAAACAATTATTGCCTCTGCCCTCGTATAGGGACCATTTTGTGTTAACTGATCACCCAGATGACCTTCTCCCACAAAACCCTCAAATGATCGTAGTCTATCCAGAAGATACGCCCTGTGTGTGGGAAGGCCAATTCGCCATTTTAATGGGACCGTTTCTCACGGTGATGGACGACGACGACCATACCTATCGTTGCGGAGAACCCTTAGAGATCTGTTCAAAGACCCTTAAAGTGTTAGAGCACCCCAAATATCAATCCTGTTTCGGTACCATCAACCGTGCACGAGAAGCTGTGACCGCAGACCCGGTCATTTGTGGAACGTCCACAGGGTGTTGTTGAGAAATTTAACCAACTAGGTGTGACGGCCTGTTGCCAACACGTCTCAACTTTTCTGTTATCATGAAAGCTTCAGCTCTTCCCATGTATTCCCCTTCTTCATTGTCTCGGGCGGAGCCCTCATTTGAGCACGTTTTGGCCAATTATGGTCAGAGCCCACTCATGCCCAAATCCATTACCACCCTTCAGGTCAATGTGGGGAAAGTCTGTAATCAAACCTGTCACCACTGTCATGTGGATGCCGGCCCCCACCGCACCGAAAGTATGACGAAAACTACCATGAATCAAATCTTGGATGTTCTCGATCGGACTCCACAGATTTCGACGGTGGATATTACGGGTGGGGCCCCAGAAATGAATCCGTATTTTGAATATCTCGTGGAACAATGCCGAATACGGGATAGAAAGGTCATCGACCGATGCAATCTTACGGTGTTTTTTGTGAAGGGCAAGACTCACCTTCCTCAATTCCTGTCCCAGCAACAAGTGGAAATTATCGCTTCGCTTCCTTGTTATCTCGAAGACAATGTTGACCAGCAACGTGGGAAGGGTGTCTTCGATCGAAGTATTACCGCTCTACAAAATTTGAACAGGCTTGGTTATGGGAAGGAAGGGACAGGCTTAACACTCCACCTGGTCTATAATCCTCTTGGTCCAACTCTCCCTCCACCTCAACGTGAATTAGAGCAGGATTATAAGGACGAGTTAGGCAAGCGCTATGGGATCCAGTTCAACCGTTTGTTGACTATTACCAATATGCCGATCAGTCGCTTTTTGGAAGATTTGGGTGATTCAGCCACAGTGGATCACTACTATAGTGAATTAAGGAATGCCTTCAACGCCTCCACCGTTGAAGATTTGATGTGCCGCTCGCTCATCAGCGTGGGTTGGGATGGACGCTTGTATGACTGTGATTTCAATCAAATGCTCGAATTGCCCATTCAAAGCCAATCACAAGCATGGATAAAATATTTTGATCTCGCCGCGTTGGAAGGCCGTCGCATTGTTGTCGATTCTCATTGTTTCGGATGCACAGCCGGTGCGGGTTCATCGTGTGGTGGGGCTCTTACCTAAATTGTTCTCTCAATTTTTCTTCTAACCTTCAATCGTTCTTTGAAAGGCGTATCACGCTTGCCTTTCCCGTTCAGATTTTACCTTCAGGAGCTGTTGAAAAAGTGGAGTTTTTAGGAAATTCGAAAATATAAGTGTTTGATTTATCAGAGGTTCAATTTTTGAAAAACGAGCATTTGAGCAATTATTCAACAACCCCCTTCACACCGGAAAATTTTTATTTTTAGTTAAAGAGAAATACCCCTAGGTGCTATTGAAAGGAAATTGCTAGTGGCTGGCCCATTTGTTCTTTTTTTTCTTCATTAAAACCGACACTATCAATGAATTCGTTACATTTGGTAAGAACATCTTCTTCTGATAATTTATAGCGACAACCAATAACAAATTCTCTTTTAATGTTTTCACCGTCTACTGAAAGAAACTCTTCCTCTCTCCCTGATATAACTTTTTGAATTTCCTGATACCTGTTATAGGTCACGACCTTTGCGGAAAAATCTCCAGACCTATGGGATATTTCATCCCATTGAGAAAAGTATTGATCAGAACTGAATTTGCTTGGTGAAAAGAATTTTTGGATTCGATAATGAGCATCAACACCTTTTTGCGGAAATAACTCAAACAACAAAAGTTCTTCCTCAAGCAGGCTCTTGTTTGAATACCCGAAATGAAAATGAAGACTGGTTTTTTCATTTATGTTTTTACTTGTTAAATCAAGCCTAAAATTATTCAGGTCAATCTGTAGAGTCTCATCTTCTAAGCTTATGCTGCTTTTATTGAACCCTGCGGGGAGATACTTTTTCCCCAAAGAAAAATATTCTATCCAATCGTGCAGCTCTCCCTCATAACCAACAGCAACCTCATTTAAATTCTCTTTCATGAAACTTAAATAGCCTGTGCTTAAATACCAGGTTTCTTTTATATCAACATTGCAGATCACCCCTTTTGGATAAGCCAGGCAGTGGCTGTATGCAAAACGATCAGTATGCGGCGAGTACCATAATGAAGAGATCCATCGCCTTCCCAGTTTGTCTTCCCAGATTTCAGTCTTTTCTGGATCTCCCAGACTGACCAGTCTGATTTTTTCTACATCGATATCGCGTGTGAGGGGTAATGCTTTCAGCAGATTATCCATGACCCGCTTTGGACTTGACAGAAAATCTTCCAGTGTTTGGTCATTTGGCTTTTCTATTACCACATGGAAAGTTGAAATATCACTTTTGCTTAAAGTGATCTTCTGGTCTTCAGATATTGGAATCGATTTTTTGGAATAGCTGTTCAAAGTCCACATATTAAAATCAGGGCCAGATTTCAATACTCCAAATTGTCTGATATTTATCTGGTTTCTCAGATACGCACGAAATCTTTTTCCCTTTGGGAAATAGTCATCCTCATATTTTTTGTACACTCCTGAAAAAACCTTTTCGTAAAAAGAATTTAAGGAATTTTGTGCCCTGCTTGATATGATTTGGATATTTTCAGGCAATTCGATTTCCTCAGACCAATCCATGGAATAGGTATTTTGCTCAGCGTTTAAGCTTATTGAAACATTTCTGATATAGAATTCTGCCTTATCTTGTAAATTGTCGATTTCTGTAATAGGGACAGCTACATTATAGTTTTCACTCGCATTTTTCTGAATAATCATACCCACGACATTTCCATCCACATTAAGCAATGGGCCTCCACTATTTCCAGGTGATGCCGGAGAGGTAAACCTTATATCTTTCCACATTCCGTGTTCTGGTTCTGGTGTGAAAGAGGCCACCTGGCCAGCTCGAAATGATATGCCTTCTCCTTGCGCATTTCCGACTGAAAACACCGTGTCTCCTATTTCAACATCTTCTGTAACATCAAGCGATAAAATTTTTTCTGGATAAGTCTCAAGCTCGAAAATAATCATATCGCGGCGTGATGAGAGTTTGTTAATTTGACCAATTTTATATGTGCGCCCATTTGAATCACGGATATAAAAATCTTTTAATAGTGAAAAATACTCTAGATTTAGCACGTGTGCAGCCGTCATTAACTCCTTACCATTAATAAAAAATGCCGTTCCGATGCTGAAATATTGTTCGTTTCGTTCTTTAAAGCTTAACTTATGGAAAGGCAGTTCTCTTGCATATTTTATTTTTTTACTTTCAACTTTTGGCACGACCACTTCAACAACGCTAAGCCTCAGACTTTGGATAATTTTCTTATCAAGAAATTTTATATTATTATCGGCCTCGGCAATAAATGGGCAAAACAAAAGAACAGATAAAAACAAGAACCTAATGAGGGTCCGAACATTACAGAAATCAATATGTTGTTGAAAAAATATTATCATCTGAAGCTGTAGTAAGGGTTATGTTCTAGTTATTCTCTTCCTGTTATTCATCGGCATTATCTGGGCTGACCTGAGTAAAGCCTGTAATTTGCCTGAAACGAGTTATACTCAAAAGTTGGGGATAGCCGGAAAATCAAAGGCGGGGTATCCTGGTAATAAGCGATATCACCCACCTTTCAGACAAAAGGAGGAAACGCAATGGAAGATCGTACCAGTGCCCTACTCTACCGTATTCGCGTATTGAATAAGAGAAACTCTGTGCCCTGCTGGACGAGCGAGATCGCTGTTACCTCTCATTGTTTCGGGTGCACAGCCAGTGCGGGTTCATCGTGTGGTGGGGCTTTAACCTAGATTCCTCCCTCCTTCCCAATCTATCCGGTTCAGCGCGGAGTCTCTCTCACCGTTTTCTCAACAACCAGAAGGCTCCCTTTTGGGACCTGTTGAAAAAGCATGCCTTCGCGAAGGCGCAGGCAGGTCGGCCCTTTGTCGGCTTCGCGCTCACAAGCTTGGTGCTCTTCGCGCCGTTCGCCCTCACGTACTCCGTGTACGCTCTGGGCGCCAAAGCCCCTGCGGCCTTGCCCGTGGAAAGGCACGTCTTGGCGTGCACGGGCTGGGCGGGTGAGACAGCGGGCCTTTTTGAGCAGGCCCCTTGCTTGTGATGATTCATGAAATTGGCCAGAAATGATGGGTCATCGGAAAATTTTGATTTATTCAACAGTCCCTTTTGGGACTATGTGCCACCTTCACGTTTGAAGTGTCGTGCACACTCTTGGCTACAAAAATAATGCGGCTCACCCCTGACTTCTTCGACCACAGCCGATCCGACTGCCACATACACTTTGCAAACAGGGTCTTGAATCATGACATCTTTTCCAGGAGTGGCCTTACTCAGTTTTGGCTGTATCCACTCCCGCGCCGCACAGCGTATCATATAAAACAAAATGACGAGAAGAACCAAAATAATAATAATTTTATACATGATCTCTTGGTGGCCTTTTGTGAATCAGTATAAGGTATTTTTGTACCACTTATCTGGAAATGTTTCTACTTAGGGACTGTTGAAAAAGCATGCCCTCGCGAAGGTGCAAGGTCCGCAAGCGGTACGTTCTCAAAGCCTTGCCGGAGCCTGCGGCCTGTACAGACTTGGCACTCTTGTCCGAGGAAAGGCACGTCTTGGCGTACAGGGGCGGGGCGGGTGAGACAGTGGGCCTTTTGGAACAGCTCCTTTTTTTCCTGTTGCGTTAGGGTGCTTGGAAGGCATAGGCGATGTGAGAAATTTTTAAATTTTTCAACGACCCCACTTAGACAGTCGGATCCCCTCTTTTACCCAATCCATAAGACTTTCTACACTCGTCTTCCATTGCCGTCCTCTTTCTCAAATTGTTAGGATTTTTGGGATGTTTATAGCTATTTTAAGAATAATCCCAATCCTACGTAAACCTTAAACACCCGCCATCATACAGAAAAGGAGAGCGAATGGTCACGATAACCTTAATGGGTGACTTACAAACCCCAGATGGAGAACGATCCCTCGGCTGTGACATTACAGATTCCATCTCGGTTAAACAACTGATCCGAAAACAAGGCAAACCGTTACGAGAAATTTTTCAACTATTCAAAGAAAAAAAGGTAATGGTGACGGTCAACAAGCGAATCGCCAGTGAAGATACCACGGTCTACGATGGGGATGCTGTCCACATCGTGGCTCATGACGGCATGGGGCAGAGTGGACTGACCCCTTCGCTCTATTAAGGACAGGATTCCTGCAGGAAGAAGAAAGACGAAAGCAGGGCCCAGAAATCTGACCCTGCTTTCAATTGAAAACGTTTGAAAAAAATAGTTGTGAGTTTAGTAATTCATTTAATTGCCCGGCTCAAATCTAAGCGAGAAGCCGAAGACGGACCGAGAAAAAAGTGAATTACTTTTTTACCCCCAAGATGGCATCCTTGGCAGCTTTGGCCACACGGAACTTTACGACTTTTTTGGCTGGGATTTTTATGGCAGCCCCAGTTTGGGGGTTTCTTCCCATTCTGGCTTTGCGGTGTGCAAGCACGAGCTTCCCGATTCCAGGAACCACAAACGCATTTTTCGCTTCTTTGTATGCCAAGGTTGCAAAATCATCAAGAATTTGGGTGGCTATTTTCTTGGTGACCTCTGCTTTCTTAGCCAAATGATCAGCGATCTGCGACTTTGTCATGGCTTTTCCCATACGAATCTCCTCCTCACATTAGATTGATAGATTGATTAGTAACAGGCACCATCAGGTTTTTCAGAATTTCCTAAGGAAGGGATGCCTTGTTCGACCTTCTCAAAAGGCGCTCCAGGAACACATGTTCCCTCTGTAACAACGGCGCCAGAGTCTACCGAAAGCATCAAATACTGTCAACAAAAAAAGAGCCCAGTTCAAAAGGATGGTTCTTTCCATCTCCCATCACATGAAATCGTGCCTTGCTGCCCTTGCTTTTAGCAGGGTAAAGTAGGTGAGATAGAGATACGGGCTCCATTCATTCATCTTGTTGGCATCACATACATGAGGCTTTCCTAATGGCAAAAGAATTACCAGTCCTTCCCGCTCCCCAAGAGTCGGATAGTCAGGAAAAAGAAGAGCTCACCTATTCTCGGGTATTTTGTGTGCGTGAGGATAGCCCACCGTTACGACTCCTCCTGGATTTCCTGAAATCCAAAAACCAAATCCCGTTAATTCCCAAAATGGAACAAGAGGCCTTAGAAGATTGGGATTGGGTTCATATTTCACTAGGTTACAACCGGGAGCGGAAACCCATCCGACTATTTTGCGTGCGTGATCGCGGCACCTACAAAGATGTTTTTGAACAAGAGCAAACGTCATTCACCAACCAATTGACCGTATTTGACGAAGTGGAAGCTCAAATCGCCCGAGAGTTCATTGGCAAATCCCGTTTTATCGCCACTACCCAAATGGTGAAACAGGATATTACCGAGGAAGGCTATGATTTTAATGGGTGGGTCTTGGAATTTTTTCAAGAACAATGTAACGGAATTGTGCAAATAGATGGACAAGGGTTTTATTCGCCAAAAGGCGAGTTAGTCGTGGATATGGAAGAAGTCAGAGAATCGGGGGAGGAGAGGGGTCCAACAGCTAGGACCGAAGAACCATCCTAAAAGCAGCCTTCTTTTCAGGGCCTGTTGAATAATTCAAAAAAATTTCAAACAGGCGACACTTCCCAACCCCCTCAAGTGTCAGGTGGAAAAGGGCTGTTAAAAAAGGCCCGCTGTCTCACCCGCCCAGCCCGTACATGCCAAGAGGGCGTACTTTTTCAACAGCTCCTTTCAACAACTCAATCAGGAGCCTTCACCGCCAAGCGTGAGATCTACTGCGTTCCGAAAGGTTCGCTGTGGAATACCGGGAAGTTCATTTCGATATCCCCATCCATCCTTTATTACCTCTACAAGGGCACCCCGATCAAAATGCGACGGGTCTTCGACCACATCTTCCCGACACACCAAGACATCGGCCCGACGACCTTCCACTAAGGTTCCCGTATCGACCTGCCCCAGTTGTTCAGCCGCCAAGCCTGTGGCTCCAAACCAGGCTGTGAGAGGAGAGACCCCTTCCTGAATCAACGCCACCAATTCCATATAATTCCGACCATGCATATCGGGCAGAACAGGATCGGTCCCGGCCAACATTTTCAGGCCACTGGCTTGGGCCGCCTGAACCGCCCGGGCATGGCTTTCTGCAACCGCCTGGACCTTCGCCTTAATAAAATCATTGAAAACGTCAGACTGGGAAAGTTTCTGACCCACCCAGCAAGTCGGAGTGACCGTGCATCCTTTTGCATAGGCTTGTTCGGCCAACACCTCGTCCATAAAGGAAATATGTTGAATATCTTTCACCCCCGCCTGTATGGCCAATTGAATTCCGCTTTGACTATGGGCATGGGCGGCCACATACATCCCCCGCCCTGCAGCTTCGTCACATATCGCCTCGATTTCTTCGAGGGTAAAATCGCGATGTTCCAAATGATCCGTGGGAGACACCACGCCGGGACTGGCACAGATTTTCACTAAATCCCCCCCACAGGCCGCAATTTCCCTTACCCGTTTCCGGCATTCCCAAGGCCCATCCACAATGCTGGAGGGGCGCCCAGGGCCTGGGGGCCATAACCGAGAAAGTTCCCCACAACAGCGGTCTGGGCCCCGAAAATCCGCATGTCCTCCCGTAGTAGACAGCATACAAATCGCCAACTTCAATCGCGGTCCCAATACCACTCCCTGCTCCACAAGCCGCTTCAATACACCGGTAGCTCCACCTACATCTCTGAGGGTGGTGACTCCCCCGTTAACCAAGGTGCGATATAAAATTCGCTCAGCCCAAAACGGTGCCTCGGGGGAATTCATTTGATCCAGATTATTATTCCCCACCCCCCATAGGGTCACATGTCCATGGCAATCAATGAGTCCGGGGGTCACCGTGTACATCGAACAATCAATATGCTGCACATCGGATCCCTTGGGATGATCGGGACGATGGGGTTGCACGGCCTTGATGGTACCCTCCTCAATCCACATATCCATTCGTTCATGAATGGATTCGGGGGATGCGGAGGTTCCGTCATACAATTTGTGAATATTCGAGAGAACAATCATAGGAAAATCTCAAATAATGAATCCGGATATATTAC
>JAZFZJ010000229.1:0-2414 GCA_036443915.1 Nitrospirales bacterium | reverse complement strand
CCTCCAGAGTGGGCAACAACAGTACTTAGATGAGTTTTGGCGAAGGAGTGATGTGGAAGTGAGCGGGCTTAACCCGGAAAGGGCGAAACGGTCGAATGTGGAAATTCAGCAGGCCATTCGCTTTAACTTGTTTCATGTTCTGCAAGCTTCGGCCCGGGCAGAGAATAACGGTGTTGCCGCCAAAGGACTCACGGGCCAAGCCTATGAAGGGCACTATTTCTGGGATACAGAAATCTATGTCATGCCCTTTTTAATCTATACCAATCCACGAATAGCCAAAAACTTGCTGACCTTCCGGTACCGAATGTTAGACAAGGCCAGAGAGCGTGCCAGGGAGTTGGGAAAAAATGGAGCCATGTTTCCATGGAGAACGATCAATGGAGAAGAAGCTTCGGCCTACTATGCGGCAGGTACCGCCCAATATCATATTAATGCGGACATCATGTATGCCCTGAGGAAGTATGTCCATGCTACGGGTGATGAGGAGTTCCTTAAAGTGTATGGATCAGAAATGCTTGCTGAGACAGCTCGATTGTGGGCGGATCTCGGATTTTTCTCTAAGAGGAAGGGTGGCAAGTTTTGCATCAACGGGGTAACGGGACCTGACGAATACAACACGGTGGTGAACAATAACGTGTATACCAACCTTATGGCTCGGGAAAACCTTCGGTATGCGGCAGACACCATAGAATGGCTCCGGGAGAAAGATCCGAATGCCTACGCGAGCTTGGTGACTAAAATTGATTTAGATGCGGCCGAGGTAGAAGAGTGGAAGACAGCCGCCAATGCCATGTATCTCCCCTACGATGAACAGTTGGGTATTCATCCGCAAGATGAGAGTTTCCTGGATAAAGAACCCTGGGACTTCGAGAATACGCCACGCGAAAAATACCCCTTGCTGTTGTTTTACCACCCACTGACCATCTACCGACATCAGGTGAGCAAGCAAGCTGATGTGTTGTTGGCCATGTTTCTCCTTGGAAAGGATTTTTCCCTGGAGGAAAAAAAGCGAAACTTTGAATTTTATGATCCCTTAACAACAGGAGATTCTTCCCTTTCATCCTGTATTCAAAGCATGGTCGCCTTTGAAATTGCTGCATTCGATCAGGCGGTAGAATATGCCAGAGTGGCGTTATTGATGGATCTTGCAGATGTCGGGGGAAATGTCAAAGACGGCTGTCACATTGCTTCTATGGGTGGTACGTGGATGGTCATGGTCTATGGTTTCGCGGGGATGCGGGATGACGATGGGGTCTTGACGTTTCGGCCGAAAAGACCAACGGACGTGCAGGGGAAAGTACGATTTCCATTGAATATTCGAGGGCAGTTACTTCAGGTAGAAAATAGTTCCCAAGGTGCCACATATTCTTTGTTGGAAGGAGATGGGCTCACGATTCGTCATGACGATGAAGAGATCAACCTCACCAAAGAACATCCTATGGCCACAAGACCGATCGCGATCCTCTCTTAGGTTTTTTTTCGTGTGCTGTGGTGAGGAATCATGCAAAATTTCATTAGTTGGGATTTCCTTTGGAGAATTCCCCCCTGCTCTCTTCATGCAGTGGGGAATGTTCAAAAAAAGCCCGTCCAAAGATTGTGAGAAGTCAGGAGTGGAAAAAGAACAGTGAAACCCCTTCCGAACGTTCTTCTATTCCCCTTGTTACTTTTCACTTCTCACTTTTTCCGAATTCAGTGAACGTCGCGAGTGGACCCTGCGTTTTCGCGAGGGCATGCTTTTTCAACATTCCCTTTGGGAATCACACGGCTAATTCGAGCCACTCCAAAAATAAATATGCGAGTGTTAGTTCTGAATAGTGGGAGTTCTTCTCTTAAACTTCGGCTCCTCGATATTGACGAGGAGAGTAAGGGCGTAGGGAGGGTCCTCATCAGTGGAGGGGTTAAGGGTATTGGAGAAATTGGGACTCTGGTTTTGAACACCGAAGAAAATGTAGGAGTCAAAACCACAAAATTGGTGTTAGATCATGACCAGGGAATTCAGTGGATATTTGAGAGCCTCGAAAAATTGGGGAATGAAACGACCAACCCCATAGCTCTTTCACACATTGAAGCGGTAGGCCATCGTATCGTTCATGGCGGAGAACGTTTCTCTGCTCCTGTCCTAATCGATCAGACAGTTGAACAAGAAATTGATGGGTTGAGTGAATTAGCCCCCTTACACAATCCCGCGTGCCTCGCAGGGATTCGGGGGGCCAGAAAAGCGTTGGGAACAAGGATCCCTATGGTAGCCGTGTTTGATACGGCTTTTCACCAGACGATGCCGCCCGTCTCCAAGTCATACGCGATCCCTCATGAATTGGCTTCCCGGCATGGCATCCACCGATACGGATTCCATGGCCTCGCCCATGCCTCTTTGGCTGCAGGGTACGCGGAGTTTGTTGGAAGCTCACTTCTTA
>JAZFZJ010000228.1:0-5601 GCA_036443915.1 Nitrospirales bacterium | reverse complement strand
GGCTTACATGAAGTTTTCGATGAAAATGTTGGGTATGCTCACCGCTGCCATATTTTTAACCAGCGGCTTGGCTATCGCTGGACCAGAAAAAGACCCTTTGAAACACCGCGTGCCGGCCAAAGAACGGCCAAAGGCTAAAAAGAACAAATCCCCTTACGGCAAAAAGTCCAGAGACGCCTCTCCTGAAATCATTGCCGAAGGGAAGGCCCTCTTTATAGGAAAAGGGACATGTGTGAACTGTCACGGGGAAAAAGGTGATGGAAAAGGTAAGGCCGGTGAAGTTCTTAATCCGGGACCACGGGATTTCACCAATTGCAAATTCCACAAGAAACGGAAAGACGGGGAACTCATGTGGATCATCAAAAATGGCAGTCCTGGGACCGGAATGGTTCCCCTCATTCCAGCTACGATTACCGAAGAAGAGGGCTGGAAGGTTATTGCCTACGAACGAAGCTTCTGTAAGAAGAAGAAGAAGAAGTAGTAGTATAAAAGTTCTTTTTCCTCCAACCCCCGTTGGGTAGGCCCCAGCGGGGGGTTTTTATGGAAATAATCCTCTCCACTTGCCCAAAACCCCCTTTCTCCGTTGACACCTTTGAAAGCCCTTGACTAGACTCAATTAGGTAATTGGACTACCTTCACATAGGTTGCATATCATTGACTACGTATAAGAAGGAGACCTCATCATCTTATGGCCAAACGACGCTCTCTTCAGGAAGATGTGACTACTCTGAAAACCAAAATACAGGAGTTCCTTGATCAAGGTGACAATTCTGAAGAGAAATCACCAATTCGGTCCTTGCGAAAACGATTAAAACGAGCGCAAAGGAAGGCCAGAATGGTTAAACGGCAAGAGGATACTCGCCAATCGAAGAAAGCCACAGCCGAGGTCTAAAACCACGGCACCGAGAAAATTTGGAGGAAGAACATATGCGCGACGCCCAAAACAACATTGACGATGACTTTTCAGATCAAACGGAATTCGTTTCTCTTGACGGCAAAGACCCCTTGCCCACGGACGAATTGGTAGATGAAGTCGCAGAGGCCCTTACAGCAGATGCCGATTCTGAGGAAGGAGAAGAAACACCCGACACCGTGGCTTCGGCCGAATCGGGAGAAGACGAACTAGAGGAGCTGGTCGAGGAAAAAGTTAAAGATGAAATTGATATTCAGATTGATCTCATAAATGACAACGATTGGGTCGTTCGGCGGGAGGCCGTCATTACTCTGGGGGAAATGGGGGATGAACGGTGTATCGAACCCCTGGTCCGGTGCCTTCGAGACGGAGATTGGCAGGTCCGAGATGCTGCCGTTGAAGCCGTCGCCATGATTGGCTCCCCAGCCGTAGACCTGCTCTTGCGGTATGTTCGTGACTACGATGCTCGAAAACCCGTGATCAAGGCACTTGGAAAAATTAATGACGAACGGGTTCTTAATCCACTGATCTCCCTGTTACAAAATGATGAATTTAAGGACGATGCCACCTGGGCCCTAGCCGAATTGGGGAAACCTGCTGTTGGACAATTACTCGAATGTCTGAAGAGTTCCGATGAAGTTATTAGGAAACAGGCCATTCTTGCCCTTGGGGAGATTAAAGACTCCACTTCTGTTGATTTACTGATTGAGCGACTACAAGATTCTCACTGGCTCAATCGCCTAACGGCGGCGTCCGCCCTTGAAAAAATTGGAGATCCTCGTGGCCGTGAAGCCATCAAACCCCTCAAAAAAGATCCAGATTTGGTCGTTCGGATGCGAATCGACCGAATGTTAGCAGCCTGGAAGAAACAGGCGGTGAATGCCTAATTCTTCATTCATCTAAGTTTTCAGAATACTGGCCCCGCCATTTTTTTTCGAAATCGGACAGGGCCCCCTGTCGTTCCCTCTGATCATTTCAGGGCCTGTTGAAAAAGTCTTATTCAGCCAGGCCACAGACGGGTTATCCCCCCAGAGCTTACAGGGAATAGGTGTGGGCGGCCACGTGTTGGGAACACGGCTCGCATATGTGTTCTACCCGTGTTCAGTGTAGGACCGACTGGAATGCCTTACGCAGGTCATCAAGCAAATACCGTGGGAGGCCGTGGCCTTGTGAGAGGTCTTGTTGCGCTTCTTGAACTTTTTGTTTGACCGTTTGTATTTTTTGAGCAAGTGGCCCATTCGGATCCAATTCTGCCGCTTGGTCTAAATGTTGAACCACCCGTTCAAATTCCCCAGACGCCTCTTTAAACTGATTGTCCAATAAATACGCCCGTCCTTCCAAAAAAGCTTCCTTCGCGTCCAACATTTTCCGTTGGAGGTGGCTACTCTGATCCAATCCAATCGTATTCTCTAAGACTTCTCCAGACAAATCCAGCAAGGTTTGTTTAACCAAATCTGGTTGCTGCCCCGTGTAATAGCCCAAACCAAAGACCACACCCAAAAGAATCAACCATCGGAGTATTTTCATTGGCTACCTCGTTTGTTCAGGATTGAACGGCCTCATAACCCATGCCCATCCCTCTTCAATAATGGAGCAACAGAGAAGGA
This sequence comes from Nitrospirales bacterium, assembly GCA_036443915.1. Taxonomy (GTDB): domain Bacteria; phylum Nitrospirota; class Nitrospiria; order Nitrospirales; family UBA8639; genus Nitrospira_E. The sequence goes on along the minus strand of JAZFZJ010000228.1, from coordinate 3,081 downwards.
GGTGAACATTGGAGTTGTGAAGAAATCAAAATGATGGGGAAAGGCCTAACACATTTTGAAATATGTTACCACCCACTTATGGAAGGAACAACCTTTTTAACGGAAGATTCTCAACACCGGTGCAAAGGGAATGGCGTATAGCTATGTACACAATGGGGCCGTTGAATATTTCGAACTTCTTTCAATGCCGATTGATTTTGCCCAATTCCATGGATGACCAATTGCCAGAGGGAATGTTCAGAAAGGCCCGCTGTCTCACTCGCCCAACCCGTGCACGCCAAGACGTGCCTTTCCTCGGGCAAGGCCGCAGAGCTTTGGGCCGGAGAGGGTACAGACGAGTACGTGAGCACGACAAAAGACCGACCTGCCTGCGCGAAGCCGCTCTAGCGAAGGCAGGGAACACCGCGGGCGGACCCTACACCTTCGCGAGGGCATGCTTTTTTAACATTCCCATAATTACAAGGACACCTTGCTAGGAAAACGGTATGGTTTAGGAATGTTGAACATAGCTATACGATACCAATCCGTGGTGAAGGAAAGCATTCAGGCGAGTTTTTCTTCTTGTTCCACATTCACTTCCGGGAACAAGGGCCCATAGGCACGATCCATGTATTCCTTTAACATGCGGCGCGCGCTGAATTTGGGGGCCACCGTGCGGATGGCATTTTTGACGATCGTGCACCACCCATGCGGAATTCCATCAATACCCCGATCGTAATATAACGGAATGACCTCTTGTTCCAGGAGAGAGTAGAGTCCTTCCACATCTCGAGCATCTTGTTCACCATCAGCCAGCAGTTCGTCTGGGAGGGACACTGTCCATCCGTTTTCGCCATCGTAGCCTTCCTTCCACCATCCGTCCAAGATGCTCAAATTGGGCACACCATTCAAGGCAGCTTTTTGCCCGCTCGTCCCGCTCGCCTCTAAAGGAGGACGAGGATTATTGAGCCACACGTCTACCCCTTGAACCAGGAATTTCGCCACGTGCATGTCGTAATCTTCGACAAACGCAATATGGCCACCCAGGTCATGGGCTTTGGCAAACTGATACGTACGGTGGATGAGTTCGCGCCCGGGTTGATCGGCCGGATGCGATTTTCCCGCAAAGATAATTTGAACAGGCTGCCAGGGATTCAACAGAATTTTCTTCAGCCGGTCCAGATCAGAAAATAATAACGTGGCGCGTTTATAGGTGGCAAAACGTCTGGCAAAACCAATCGTCAACGGGCGCGGCTCAAACAACGCCCCACTGGCCAAAACCTGGGTCGAATCCATCGTCCCATCCGTCCATCCTATCCGGGCACGCTGACGCATAAAAATCAGCATATTTCGTTTCAGAAGCTGCCGAGTTTCCCATAATTCTTCATCCGGCACCTCTGTAATACGCTGCCACATGGCGTGATCATCGCACTGTTCCCGCCAATCGGCTCCCAAATATTTTTGATACAACACATCCATATCCTGAGCAATCCATGTGGGAACATGGACTCCATTGGTGACACTGTGGATGGGCACCTCCTGCACCGGCGTTTCCGGCCACAGACATTGAAACATCCTACGAGAAACAGATTCATGCTCCCGACTCACCCCATTCACAAACGCCGCCAAACGAATGGCTAACGCGGTCATATGGAAATGATCCGGGGAAAAATCAGGATGACGGCCGAGTGCCATAAAATCTTCCTGGGTGAGCCCAAGTTCTTCCCACCACCATTGGCAATGTGCACGAATGAGATCTGCCGAAAACACATCGTGGCCAGCAGGAACAGGGGTGTGAGTCGTAAAGACAGTGTTCAAACGAACCTGGTTCCCAGCCTCCGCCAACGCCATACCTTGTTGGACGAATTCGCGGATCCGTTCTAGCAGGAGAAATGCTGGATGACCTTCATTGGCATGCCAAACCTGTGGATGACAACCCACGGCACGCAACGCCCTCACTCCACCAATTCCCAACAACAATTCCTGACAAAGCCGAGTGTGGTGGTCTCCCCCATAGAGTCGAGCCGTCAAGAGACGATCTTCTGGGGAATTTTCTGGGGTATCCGTATCCAACAGATACATCGTCACCCGGCCCACCTGTATCTGCCAAATTAAACACGTGACGAGGCGAGTACCAATTCTGACCTGGACCTTCGCCAAATCGCCAGCTGGCGTCCGCGCCAATTCAATCGGCATCATCCTGGGATCGACGGAATCGTATACTGCCTCCTGCCATCCATCAGCATCTACCACCTGCCGGAAATAGGCCTGGTTATACATAAACCCAACAGCCACCAGCGGTATCCCAAGGTCGCTGGCCTCTTTGACATGATCACCAGCCAAAATTCCCAGCCCTCCGCTATAGAGCGGCAGAGATCGATGTAAGCCAAATTCTGCCGAAAAATAGGCAATGGTGCTCTCGTTCAAGTGAGGGAACATTCCGCCAAACCAGTGGTCTTTGGCCCTCAGATACTTGTGAAACGCGTTCATCGCGGCGTGATACAGGCGAAGGAACACCACATCATCCCGAAGCGATTCCAAGCGGCTCGGATCAATCTCTTTCAACTGCCTTATAGGATCATGATGCGTCAACCGCCATAAGGTCGGATCGAAGTAGGAAAAAACCGCTCGTCCTTCAGGCGACCAACTCCACCACAGATTATGAGCTAACTCTGAAAGATTGGTGAATTCCTCAGGTAGGGTTCGATGCGGTCGATTCATAGAAGAGCCTCACACATAAGGACGCCTCGGCTACTTCTCCAAACGTCGGAGGCCATACCAACAAAAAGGACCAATGTGTTATTCGTCCATTCTTTCATGAACTCACCTTTTCCTAAATCACGTACCTTTGTCATCGAAGTTCCTCACTTTTGGCAAATGGTCGATTTGACCTCATATCTGAATTCAGCAACCTTTGTACCAAGATTTCATCCTATTTCCCGGCTGAAAGAAGGGGTTCCTTTGAACCTAAACGCTTGAAGTTTTGGACATATCCTGCCTTTCTTTGATTTGGCTTTCTTCATTTCACCAACACCATGCACTCATGGCGTCAACACACTCCTGAGTCAGTTGGATTTTTGACAGGTCATGTTAAAAGAGCCT
>JAZFZJ010000227.1:0-2158 GCA_036443915.1 Nitrospirales bacterium | reverse complement strand
CCGGGCGCATTTGAGGAATCTGCAACTTCGACCTGACCTGGTGCAACTGGGATCACCACCTGGCAAGAGCTATCGGTACGTGGATCCGGGGGAAGGAAATCGAATCGTAAAGATAGGCCGGGATTTATCCCATGAGGATGCGCATGGGGAATTCATTGGCTTGGCCATGTTTTCCGAACAAGGCATCAATGCCTTCAAAGCGGTCTACAAGGACGTCAACCAGAATGCTCGGTCAAAAGGGTTTCATGAGTCCGGCCTGTTGGAGCATGCCTCCCTCACGGATCTTATCCAGGAACTGATCGACCGAGGACATGACGTGCAGTGCGTGCCGACCTACAAAGGGTGGATGGAGGTGGATTCGTTTGAGGATTACCAAAAAGCTTGGGCCGATATCCAGGGGTGAGGGATGAATTCTATGATGCAGCCAATCAGTTCAGAACCGCTCCAAACCCTTACTGACTATGAAAATTACTCTGTGACTTCTCAAACGTATGACACGACAAGAAATCCCATCGGTTTGGAGATTATTTTGGGATGTTTCGCCGCCACGAACATACGTCCGTTACATGAACAAGTGATTCTTGACGCCGGGTGCGGGACGGGGAATTATCTTCAAGCCATCCATCACAAGGTCAGAGCCTGTTATGGAATCGATGTCAATGAAGGCATGTTAACTCAGGCTCAGCGAAAATTCGGCAAGGGCTCACCTGTCAAATTTGACCACGGCAGCCTCGTCAATCTTCCCTATCCAGACGATTTCTTCGATGGGATCACTTGCAACCAGGTCATTCACCACTTGGATGATCCTAAACAGACAGACGCATTTCCTAACGTGCAGGCTATACTCTCCACCACCTATCGCGTCCTTCGGCCCCAAGGAGTTTTGGTTCTCAATACATGCAGCCGCCAACAGTTGGTTGATGGGTACTGGTGGGCGGATCTCATGCCCCAGGTTGTGGACCAAATGGCAGCCCGTATTCCTTCCATAGAACTCACGATGGAAATGTTGGAGATCGCGGGGTTTCAAATAGGGGGAATCATCGTTCCCCTTCATGAGGTGCTTCAGGGGCCGTCCTATTTTGATCCTGCAGGGCCATTGCAGAAATCGTTTCGTGACGGTGATTCGACCTGGTCCTTGCTATCGGAAGAAGAATTATATCGGACCCTGGAGCGCATACGAACCCTGAACGAGGATGGGAGCATCACCCAATACTTAGACGAACGAGAAAAAAGGCGAAAACGCGTGGGGCAGACGACATTCATTTTTGCCAGAAAATATTGAGATGGGGAGGAAAAAGCCGTGACTACTCAAGTAATACATCCTGATCGACATAGTCTTCAACCCGAGGAGGAAGCCACCCGGTATTCTCGGCGAAGTATATTGCGGTCTGAACGCATGTACGGCGAAGGCTTTCAAAGCCCAGGCGGGGTTGAAGCCGTTGAAGCCTTTTGTTCAAAACTCCACATGCGGGAGGGGATGAAGATTCTCGATTTTGGAAGCGGCTTGGGTGGGGCTTCCTTTTATTTTGGCGAGCGCTACGGTGCGACAGTTATGGGTTTGGATTTTTCCCAAGAAATGATCAACATCAGTACCGAGCGGAAGGAAAGAAAAAGCCTGGCCAATGTCTCCTTCCAACAGGGCGATATCAGGACAACCACTCTTCCGAAAGACACATTTGATTTAGCCTGGACCCGGGATTGCATTCTCTATATTGCAGAAAAGCATTTGGTTTGGCAGAACGTGTATTCATCATTGAAACCAGGTGGACAACTGTTTATCACGGACTTCTGTAAAGGGAAAGGTCCCTTATCTGAATCCTTTATCAAGTATCTGGGGCACTGCCATTATTATCTTGAAGATTTAGAAAACTATGGCCAAGCGTTGGGCGCGGCTGGGTTTCGCCATATTCGGATTGAAGATCATACGAAAGCGTTCATTGATTCCCTTCAGGAAGAACTCAAGGAATTAAACGGTCGCCGTGATCAATTCCTTCGAGAATGGACCGAGAGCGATTTTGGCTATCTTGTGAATCGCTGGCTCAAGAAAATTCAATTCTGCGAACAAGGCGACTTCATTTGGGGACTCTTTATTGCGGAAAAGTAATTAAGGAGGATTCACCACTTGACCCATCAAGGCCAACGGCAAGCCTGATCAAGG
>JAZFZJ010000226.1:0-7368 GCA_036443915.1 Nitrospirales bacterium | reverse complement strand
GCATCCAATTTGTCTCTAAAATTAAGAGGGATGCCTTCAATTATTTTAGTTATGAAAGCTTCAAGTATTTCATCGATCGGTTCATAAGTTTTGAGTTTTTCTTTATACTTTTTCTGCTGCTTGTTTTCTGCCTTTGTTTTTTGATCTTCAAGTATTCTTTCAAGGCTCATTTCTACGGCAGTATGAAGTGACGACAAAAATGATCTATGTACAGCTGTCATTAATGAAAGCCAATTTTCATCGTCAGAAAAAGTAACGTTTCTACAACCTTTATCTAGTGAATTTGCAGGAGCTGTAAGTAAACCTATGGTGTTGTCGACTATAGTTCCAATGTATTGATGAGCAATTGGATTAGGATCCCTTGTGCGGTCTTGTAATAAGATTAGCTCATCTAGAGCCTCTTGGATTCTTTTTAAGTGTGTATCTTTATTGATCATTTTCATCACTAATTAGACTGGCTCATAAATAATAATTATCCTGCAAAAGTGATGTATATCATGCCGAGCAGTACAAAACGCGAATGTCCGCTTAGGGTCGAGAGCCGCCGTTGTGATTGAAGGAATAACGAATTATCTCACAAAGGACAGGCAAAACAGAAAATGTAACCGAATGCCCTATTCTGTTACCTCTCCTCTACGCACCCCAAGCTGTTTCCCAACCACCTGGTTTGTAAACACCCATACCCACACACCTACACCCGCATAAATGCAGGCAATGAGGCCTGCCATTGTAGCCAGGGTTTGTAAACGGGGCTGGTAAAGGCCCTTTGTAGGCTATAAACGGGGTTAACATGCTATTTGGCTAACCCCTTGCCCTAGGCCAGGGGGGTTGGGCGAAACGTATTTTTGTTGTGGGAAGAGTTCCGGGGGGCATTGTCAACGTAACGAGAATTTCTGTCCCATCTATACATTCATCCGCATTGCAATACTTGAGTGTTTCAGATACCGCAAGGCTGGATGAGTTTTTTGACCATACGGGAACTAACCGAACAGTGCCTCCACTCGCCGGAATCTTTCACATCTTGAAAAGTGAGGAGGCATGCCAAACGCTCCTTTATACCCGTTACCCCTTTCTTCTGACAGACGCCTGCCGTCCGGCTTTGCGGGCGGATGCTCTTATAAACGAGCGGACCTTGTGTGAGCGCAGCGAGTTGGTCCGCTCTCCCTTAGTTTACGTCCGCCCAATCCATATGAGGCCGGACGGGGCGTCAATGGTTTTGGGGCCTTTTGCCCAAAAAAAGGACCACGCCCAAAGGCGGAACACAGGGAAAAATGGATTGAATTGGGAAAAACAAGGGGCCCAATCTGTCATTGCTGGGAAGAATGGAACCGAGTGGAGGCAAACTCTTCTATTCAATAAGGGCAATAATTTTGGCTCGTACTTCTGCGAGTTCTTCCTGAGATACAATGGCCTTTCGCTTGGCCTTTCGGCCTCTCCAATCAAGACTTTTCACTTGATCAGCAAGAACTGCGCTGACCGGATCGCCGGCAATAAGGACTTCAAACGGGTACCCTTTAATTTGCATGGTAATGGGACAGCAAATCATCAGACTTGTTTTTTGATTATAGGTCTTAGGACTTAGCACCAGAGCCGGACGATGCCCGGCTTGTTCATGCCCAGCCTGCGGGGTGAAATTCAGCCAAACGATATCCCCTGCTTGAGGGATATAACTACTTGCCATTACCAAACTTCCGCGCCTTGAGGTTTCCCAAAATCCACGGCTCGATGTTGGTTTTTCGGCGTGATACCCTTTAGAAGGTTTTTGAGATCATATTGTTTGGGATGGACTGGTTCAATCACAATACGTCCTTTCTCTTCCTTAATAAAAACTTCTGCTTCCAGGTGGAGAGAAGCTGCCTCAAGGACATGGGATGGAATGCGAATCGCTGCACTATTTCCCCATTTTTTTACTGTTGCTTTCATGTCAGCCTCCATAGTTTTTCCGCACTGCATACACAATATACCATGGCCTCATGTATGTTTCAACATTGTATATACATTCTTCTAACAGCAACACAGACCAGGGAAAAGATCATTCATATCGTAAGTCTTCAGCAATGGATTGACGGCTGGCCCATCGAGCTGGCCCCCACGCTCCTAACAATGCCGCCAATAGGGCCACAAGGAGTGCCATCCCCAGTGTTGTAAAGGGGACGGTAAACTGAATGGTCCACCCAAACGATTGTTTATTGATGACCGTGACCAACAATATCGATAATGCCAGGCCTACCATAATTCCCAATACGGCTCCCAAGCCAGCCAAATAGCACGATTCCCACAGAATCAACCCTTTGATTTGCCCGGCACTGGCACCCAAGGCCCGCAGAGTGGCCAATTCCTGTCGACGTTCCAAAATGGCGGTCAGGAGCGTGTTCACGATCCCTAACACCGCCACACTCAACGCAATCAATTCCAACACATAGGTGGCTTGAAATGTTCGGTCAAAGATATCCAAGATCTCGCGCTTCAATTCCCCGTTACTGATGGTCACAATAGACATTTCTTTTTTCAATGCCTGGGCAATCGCATGGCGAACAACAGAGAGGTCTTGCCCTTCCTCGAGATAGACCGCAAAAACCGTGGCGTCCTCATCACCCCAAATCTGACGATAGAGATGGCGATCCATCACTACTTTGCCGCCATCGGTGGCATAATCATAAAACACCCCCTTCACCGGAAATGGCATCTTTCCCGTTGGCGTATGCAACTCCAATAGATCACCGACCGTCAGTCCCAACCGCTCAGCCAACACTTCCGACACAATCACCCCTTGATGCTCCAGGACCTTCTTTAAAATATCCGACGAGTCCCCCTCCAAAAAAAGGTATCGACTCCGTTCTCCATGAAGACGTAAATCTCTGCCGACGAGGGCCACCGTCTGTCCAGATGTTTGACCAATCGTTTCTCGATAAGGATCAACCGCAGAGACCCCAGGGACCGCTAGCACTGTCTTCACCAAGTTTACGGGCAGGCTAGGGTGCGAATTCTGAGAATCCTGTTCCCCGAGCCAAGAAACCGGGGCCACAATAATATCCGCCAACATCGTTTGATCAATCCACACTTTCACGGTGTGTCGGAAACTCTGGATCATGACTCCCACACCCACGAGAATGGCAAGCCCCACCACAATCGCCGCCATGGTGACACTGCTCCGGGTAGGATTGCGGCCAATCTGTTCTGCCGCCAAAGAAGGTAACAGGCCCCACCTTTGGCCCTGTCTCTTCCCTCTCCACTGATTGAACATGTGGCACAGGACCGGCCCGACGGCTGTCCCTCCTACAAGTAAGAAAAACGCTGCGGCATACCCTCCCACGGGAATACCGTCAACCGGAGGAACGTAGCTCAACAACACACTCGCGCCAAAAGCCACCAGGGCGATCCATCCAGATGCTCGATAGGACCCACATTCTTCCATTTGGGATTGCCCAACCGCCAAGGCTTGAACAGGCGCAATGGTGCTGGCATCCCAAGAAGGCCGCATGGCTCCAAGAAGGGAGATACCTATCCCTAGCCCCCATCCCTCCAGCAGCAAGTGTGGCTGAACTTGAGGCGGCAACGAGGAGGTCACCCCATATAATTCTCCGACATTCGATCCAATGATCGTCGTCAACCAGTTAGCCAGTAAGACCCCTAGCCAACATCCCAACCCCCCACCCACAATACCCAAAAGACCTGCTTCCCAAAGAAACAAAAGCGTAATCGATCTGCGCTCCATTCCTAATGACCGCAGAATGCCAATCTCGCGGCGATGATGCGCGACAGAAAACGCCATGGTGTTATAGACCAGAAAGATTCCCACCAACAGACCTATCCCACTGAGCATGGTGAGATTAAATTGAAAGGCTCGCAACATGGATTCCACTTGCCGAGTACGTCGCGAAGATTGACTCACACGAACATCTGAGGGAACAGCCCTTTGCAATTCTTGGATCAGGGCAGCACTCGCCACCCCAGCATCAGGCACCACCGCAAGGGAATAAAGACGCCCCAGCCAACCAAACTGCCACTGAGCGGCCGCAATATCCATAAACGCTTGCCATTCAGCCCCTTGTTGGTAGAACCCAGGCGATCCCAAAAATCTACCCACGACAAGATCGTAATCGATACCCTCGACCTTCACCTTCAAAACCTCTCCCTGGCTCAGGCCTAACTCCTTGGCAAAGGCCTCCCCTAAAAAGACCGTCCGGGAAGAAAAGAGCTGTTTCCAGTCATCGCCCTCAAACGAAGACGTTGAATCATCCGATTGCCCATCCCCAGCCATCTCCAAGAGATCTACTCCCCAAATAAGGAAAGTATGTCCCGTTAGCGGGCCACTCCGAATCTGGGCTGCGAACTTAAGAACGGGACTGGCAGATTGCACTCTAGGATGCCTCTGGATAACTTTCAAGATTCCTTCATCCATCCCCTCGGATCCCCCGGATAAGGTGACTGACGCCGACCCGACGACGGTATCAACTGATTGTTCAAAGGACTGGGACACTTCTCCAATGGCCAACCGTATCGCCAACCAAGCTGAAACTCCAATGGCCACCCCAACCATGGTCAGAAGGGCACGAAAAGGTCGATGCCGTAGATGATCAGCGATTAAAAGAAAGAGAATTCGTGCCATGGAAGGAGTTGTTCCAAGAGATTGGCATATGTTAAAATAACTAGAAAAAGATGCGTGCGTTAAGGATTTGAAATGGTTCCAGAAAAAGTTGCTGAACAGGAAACACCTGAAAAACCTTCGGAACGGAAATCCGAAGGTAAGTCCTTAACCACTCGACAAAAAGAAATTCTCCGCCTGGTGGCTCAGGGCCATACCAACCGAGAAATTGGCGAACGGTTAGAAATTAGCGTACGAACGGTAGAAGTGCATCGCTTCAACCTCATGCGCCGGTTACGAGTCAGAAACGTCGCCCAACTTATCAGACAAGGCATGGCTCTCAAAATCATTCCCAAAAGTTCTCAACCTCCAAAAATCTAGATATTCACTTTCCTCCCCTAGAAAATCCGTAAACGGTCTGTTGAATAATTCAAAAAATTGGTCAAATTGGCCGATACGGTAAAACACCCAGAAGTGACAGGAGGAAAGGGGGCTATTCCAAAAGGCCGGTCCAGCAAGGCCGCAGGGCCGTTGGCGCGCGAAGGATACACGGAGTACGTGAGTACAACAACGGACCGAGAACGCCGCTGGCCGACTTTTTCAACAGTCCCGTATAAGGTTTCCTCAATCCATTTCACGTAACATGCCTCGACACGCCATCAAGGAGGAATAGCCTTTTCGCTCAAGGCAGTCCGCTACTTCCTGTTCAAGCCGGGTAAAGACACTACAGCCCTCTTCCACCAGCACGGTCCCCACCTGGACGGCTGAAGCTCCGCACAACACATGCTCGAAAATATCTACCCCATTCTCCACCCCGCCCGTCCCAATGATCGGAATGTCAGCACCCCAGATTTTCCAAAAAGCCCGGACATTGGCCAACGCCACGGGTTTAATGATCCGTCCTCCCAACCCACCAAATCCCCCTTTAGGCTTAATCACCACCATTTCTCGTTCCGAGTCCACCACCAAGGTATTACCCACAGAATTGATAACTGTGACAAAAGCCACCCCCATTCGTTGAAGAATTTCCCCTATTTTCTGATGATGGATGGGATCAAAATACGGAGGCAGCTTCACACCAAATGGAACGGACAAAACAGTATGAAGCCTTTCTAGCAGATGTTCAGTCTCATCAAAGTCATACCCGATCTGCGGTTTGCCTGGAATATTGGGGCAAGACAAATTCACCTCTACTAAATCCGGGCATGCCTGATTCAGCGCCCTCGCCCCTTCCAGAAAGTCATCAGGATGAAGACCCGCCAGACTGGCAATAACCGGCTTCCTAAACCGCTTGAGATCTGGGATCAGCTTGGCATAGGCCGGGTATCCCAAATTTGGTAGTCCCATGGAATTGATCGATCCACCCTCAAACGCCACATACCGGGGGAGAGGATTGCCCTCACGGGCCAGTGGCGTCATCGACTTCGTCACAATAGCCCCAGAGCCCGAAGAGCCCAAGGCTTCCAACTCTGCCTGGGTGACACACAACGCCCCAGACGCGTTCATCACTCCCATCCGAAAAGAGACACCTGCAATGATTGTCGAGAGATCTTTCATGTCTTACTCCAGTTGTCCATCTCGAATGGCTAACACACGATCGGCTGCCTGAGCGGCACTCAAGGAATGCGTCGCTAACAGGACGGTCTGTCCAAACTCCTTCGCACATTGGCGCAGCAAGGACACAATGGTAGCGCCGGTGGGACCGTCTAAATTCCCGGTGGGTTCATCAGCCACAATCAGACGAGGGCGATGAACAAATGCCCTGGCCACGGCCACCCGTTGCTGTTCTCCACCCGACAATTCATGAGAACGGTGGCCCGACCGATGCCCCATCCCCACTTTCTCCAGCATTTCGGCCACCTGAGATTGCAGAGCCCCCGAGGGTTCACCTCGTAAGCGCAAAGGAAGCGCCACATTTTCTTGGATAGTCAATCCCGGAATCAAATGAAAGGCCTGAAACACCACCCCCACCTGCTCCCGACGCCAGTGCGTCCATTCCCGATCACCAAAGGTCCGACAGGAACGTCCATCCAGCATAATATCGCCCGAGGTCACCCAATCCAACCCGGCCACCAAATGCAACAGCGTGCTTTTCCCACTACCGCTAGGCCCCATGAGGGCACAAAATTCTCCCTGGGGAATATCCAAACACACATCTCGAAGCGCCATCACCGAAGTGTCTCCTCGGCGATACTCCTTATAGACATGTTGAAATTGAATCACCCAGAAGACCTTGAAAGGACAGCCATACTGAACAGATACTCAATTCATGACACCATGGACCTTTCTCCTATATCATAATCGGAGTAAAGGGACCAAGGAGACTCCTATCATGGAGTTCTTTGCAATTCGGTAATGCAGCATGCTCGAAGGGAAATGAAGTCTGTTAAACAATCCAAAATTCTTTCAACGCCGATCAGTTTTGACAGTTCCCCTAAAACACCAAAACCGCCAGGAAATGTTCCCAACGGCCGTTGTCTCGCCCGCCCAACTCCAGCGTGCCAAGACAAGCCTTACCTCAGGCAAGGCCACAGAGCTTTTGGCGTGCGGAGCGTCCACAGGTTAGGTAACGAAGGACGGTTGCCGCATTATCCTCACAATTTCAACTATTTCAAGCACTTCACCTTTAGGCGGAGTGGACAGGAATAGACCAAACAGGGTCACCTGTCCGCAACCCCGCAACCTATACGCAACCTTGGGAAATTTTTTAACGGGTCCCTTTTTCTGTCTGACGTTTTAGCCGGGGGCAGGGGGGAAAATGTTGCCACGATAACGTGGTCCTG
>JAZFZJ010000225.1:0-14692 GCA_036443915.1 Nitrospirales bacterium | reverse complement strand
TCTGTCACTCTGTGGTTTATGGATGGCGTGAATATTGGGTCTCTTGGTTTTCCGGGTGGTGCAACGATAGAGTGGGAGATTGATGAGGTGAGCGATCTCAATGGCGATGGCAAGTCGGACCTCGTTTGGCGCGATACCATTTCCGGTGCTACTTCTGTGTGGCTGATGGATGGGGAAACCATTTTGTCTATCGAGTCTCCGGGTGGTGCCGGGCTAAATTGGGACATTCAACCAAAGGCACCAGACCAGTAACGGGGAGGTACGATGCTCTTATTCGACACCGGCCTAGCAAGACTGGGCCGGTGTCGGTATCGGAAAGCCGTGAAAGCCTAGACAACAAGCATCCATTCATCGAGTGATACAACAAGCCCGACTCCTTATGGAGGTCGGGCTTTGTTGTTTAGCCCCATTCTTCGAAGGGTCTTGACTAATTAAGAAATGGTGTCAGGAACCTTTTTTTTTCAGAGTTTTTTTTCTTCTCAGTTGCCTTTTACCAGAACAAAAGGATAACGGCTACCGGGCCGAACCCCGGCCAAAAACTTTATTTTGGAATTGACCTTCAGTGGGATATTTGTGTGGTGAGAATTGGAATCAATAAGCAAAAAACTGTTTTCTTAGGTTTGGTTTTCCCCAGTTTTCCTCAAGTCTTCAATCCGTGACATAATTTCTTTGGTGCAGACCTCCATCGCTTCTTTGCTGGGACGAGGTTCCTGTGGGTACTGAAGGGGTTCTCCATAGTTTATTTTTACTTTGCACGGCACCAACAAGGTTTTGACCATGAAGGATATGGGTCGTGGTTTCTCCCAGGAGATGGAGGCAGGAATGACCGGGGCTCCTGATTTTATGGCTAAGTAGCCAATTCCCGGATGGCCTTCATCGATACGATGCCGGCCAAGCCCGCCCTCCGGAAATAAACCCATGACTTCATTGTCCGCTAATCCTTTCAGCATGGCTCGGACGGCTTGTACATCCCGTTCTCCCCGACGAATGGGAACACATCGAAAAGCCTGAAATATCCACTGGGCGTGAGATTTGGAATAAATTTCTTCGGCCATCATAAAACGAATAGGGCGTCCTGCCGTAGCCAATAATACCAAGGGGTCTCCCAAAGACGTGTGGTCACAGACAACCAGTGCCGGACCCTCAGCAGGAAGTGGAGATTTCGCGAAGGGCCTCACTCCATACATGATTCGACACACAAAGGTGTTTAGGCGAGACAAACAGCAATACGTGAAGTCCTCTAACACGTCACCGGATTTTTATAATTGGAAAAGATACATGAAAGGAAGGTAAGTTTTTTATTCCATCCACCTCCATTGAAGGGGTTTCGGAAGAGAATTGAGGAAACCTGAGACAGGTCAGCAACAGACCCAACCGGGAAGGGATGAAAAATTAGGAAGCGGTTTCTTGAGAATGGGAAGTATCTGATGATTCTGAAGATGAATCCCCTTCGGTAGAAGAATCTGACGATTCATCTGATTCACTCTCTGTGTCATCTTCGCCCTCTTCTTCTGGTTCTTCAAACCATTTCACCAACATCTCCTGCCACCAATTTTCATTCACGTCTGAACCAGGATCTTTTCCAATATCAGCCACATGGTCCTTGGTAAATTGCGGATCAATCACGGTAGGATTAAATCGTGCCCGTTCAATGACTTCTTTTGTCCCAAATCCACCCACAATCCATGAGGGAGGGTCAGCCCGTCGGGATTTATAGGCCTGTAACCCAATCTTGAAATACAGGAAAATTTTCCGCTGTTCCTCATCCTTGATCCCTGAGGGTGGCAAACTTAAAGTTTTCTCGATTTTCTTTCGCCACTCCCGTTGATCGTACCTTGAGGTAATCAACTGAATGACTTTTGCTCCATCTTCCGGTTCCAACGGCATACAAACTCCTTATGGGAAGGTTGAAAAAAGCCGCCAGCGGCGATCTCTACGCTTTGCCGTCCTCACGTACTGACCCGTACGCTCCGGTCGTCAAACCGTCTGCGGCCTTGCCCGAGGAAAATCACATCTTGGCGTGAACGGGTTGGGCGGGTGAGACAGTGAACTTTTTTGAACTTTCCCTCTATCTTGTTGATGTCAAATAGTGGTTTCCCGAGGTGTTCGATTTTGAGAAAAATTTTAATTATTCAACGGACCCCTTATGACTCAACTCCGGGGCTCGATCATTTGATTGTTATTGAAAACTACCAAGGCTAGTGACCGGCCACCATCATTCGCCCGATTTTGATAGTCGGACTCGCAGTTCGACCTCGAAACTCCAAATCATTGCCTACCATTTCGATACCGGTCAACATCTGTTTCAAGTTCCCAGCAATAGTGACCTCTTCAACAGGATAGGCAATTTCACCATTTTCAACCCAAAATCCCACAGCCCCCCGTGAGTAATCTCCTGACACCAGGTTGACTCCAAAACCGATGAGATCCGTCACCAACAGCCCCCGTTTCATAGACCTCAGAATCTCCTCTGGCGAATACGGACCAGGAGAAAGAAACATATTGGTCGTCCCCACTGTGGGGTTTTCTCCAATGGATCTCGAGGCGTTTCCTGTTGACGCCATGCCTAACTTGCGTCCCGAATAGGTATCCAATAAATAATTCGTCAGCACCCCTTTATCTATCACGAGGGTTTTTCTCGTTGGCAACCCTTCTCCATCAAAAGGCCTGGAACCCAAACCACCTGACAACCGACCATCATCAACGACCGTGACAATCTCTGATGCAATAGATTGGCCTAATTGGCCCAACAAGAACGAGGCTCCTTTATAGAGCGCGTAGCCGGAGACGGCGGAGGCAATATGTCCCAAAAGTCCTTGAGCCGTTTCAGGATCGAATACCACGGGAATTTCCTGCGTCGAAATCTGTTTGCTTCCTAAACGTCGCACGGTACGCCGCGCGGCTTCCTGACCCACGTGCTCCGGACTATCCAACTGATGGAATTTCCGTTTGACGGAATACCAATAGTCCCGTTGCATCCCCCCGGTTTGACTATCCAACGCAATAGGCGAAACAGAGAGAGAATAAGAAGAGTTAGAGTAGGAACCGATAAATCCATGAGAGTTGGCCAACAAAATTGATCCGTGGCCAGCTGAACATTCTGCACCCTCCGAATTAGTCACCCGTGAATCCATGGCAAATGCCGATTGTTCGGTGCGCCTCGCAAGATCAATTTCCTCCTCTACCGAAAGCTGATGCGTGTCTTGCAGATCTAAATCCGGATAATTTGATGCCATGTGATCCTCTGCGGGGAGCCCAGACGTCTCATCCTCGACCACGGCCTTGGCCAAACTACAGGTATCGCCCACAAGTCGATCCAAAGATGCTTCGGAAAAATCTGAAGTGGAGGAACTCGCCGAGCGTTTCCCAAAAAAGACACGTAATCCCAACATTTTCTCTCGAGCTTTCGATAGCCGGTCAACCTGCGACATCCGCACTTGTACCGATACGGAATCCCCTTCAGCCACAAGCAAATCTGCCTCGGTGGCCCCACAGGCTTTGGCTCGTTTCAAGACGGCTGTGGCCAACTCGGAGAAACGTTCGCCACGTACTGTTGTGAGCTGAGTCATGAATTAGAAGAAGAGGCGCATCAGGAGGTAGGGGTTCAAACTATTAGGCCATGGCTGTGCCACCGACCGTCATCTCATCAATTTTGATGGTAGGAAGGCCAACACCAACAGGAACCGACTGGCCTTCTTTCCCACACGTCCCAATTCCTTCATCGAGTTTCATATCGTGCCCCACCATCGACACTTTTTTTAGCACATCCGGACCATTCCCAATTAATGTAGCCCCTTTGACCGGTTTGGTCACCTTCCCATCTTCGATAAGATAGGCCTCGTTGGCTGAGAACACAAATTTGCCACTGGTGATATCCACTTGCCCTCCCCCAAACGACACGGCATAAAGCCCCTTTTTCACCGAACGAATAATATCTTGGGGGTCAGACTCCCCGGCTAACATAAAGGTGTTGGTCATACGAGGAAGCACAATACTGCGGAAATCTTCTCGTCGGCCATTCCCCGTTAAAGGAATTCCCAGCAATCTCGCATTTAACCGATCGGTGATATACCCACGTAAAATGCCTTTTTCAATTAACACGGTCCGTGATGTTGGGGTGCCTTCATCATCAATATTCATAGAACCACGGCGGAAGGGAAGTGTGCCATCATCCACAATCGTACACAATTCTGAAGCCACGGGTTGGCCGATAAGATCACTAAACGCGGAGGTTTTGCGACGATTAAAATCAGCTTCCAACCCATGTCCGATGGCCTCATGAAGCAAAATTCCTGGCCACCCGCCACCTAAGATTACTGGCATTATCCCTGCGGGCGCCTCAACCGCCCCTAAATTCACAATCGCCTGACGGGCAGCTTCCCTCGCAAACTCCATGGCCCGATCATGTTCAACAAAAAAAGAAAATCCGACCCGTCC
This sequence comes from Nitrospirales bacterium, assembly GCA_036443915.1. GTDB lineage: Bacteria > Nitrospirota > Nitrospiria > Nitrospirales > UBA8639 > Nitrospira_E. Next base: position 10,255 of record JAZFZJ010000225.1, on the reverse strand, counting down.
CCCTCCACCAAACGTGCCCACCTGACGATTTTCACCATCTTCCGCAATACACGTGATCTGAAGACGAGAAAGAGGTTGAACATCTCCTACCAGTTCCCCCTCAGAGTTCATGACCAAAAATATCTTTTGCTCGGTATTGAACGAGGCCATGACCTTGGAAATTCGCGCATCATACCGTCTGGCTTCCACATCAATGTTATTCAGCAACGCCACCCGGTCTTCGGTGGAAATTTCCGTCAGTGATTGTGACAGGGGATAAAGGTCCTGGTGAGGTCCGGTACGATGGGTGACCGCCACAGGGTTATCACCCTGGGGTGAGTCGGCGATATACTTTGCCGTATCTGCGGCAATCTCAAGATCCCGTACTGACAAATCATCCGAATAGGCAAATCCCGTTCGTTCCCCGGCAACAGCACGGATGCCAGCCCCTTGCGTCACACTTTTAACGGCCCGCTTAACCAGACTTTCCTCCATCGAAACGGACTCCGTCACGCAGGACTCAAGATACATGTCGGCGTAATCAATATCTCGAGCTTTGGCTTTATTTAAAACTTGAAGAATATCTTGTTCTTGGAGGGCAAAATCTGACGGACTGGGTACCATAAGTTTTTATAGAATATTGTACGTAGAGTAATAAGGAGGAAAATGAGTATAGCCCATCTCCCGGGTGGGCGCAATTTTCCATACGATCCCATCTTGTAATTTGACAAGAATCCTTTTCATTATTAGACTGAATTTTATTGATGAATTCATCTGGTTTCCGGATAATCTGAACCGGAACGACTACCTCTTCCCAAACCCCATATCAATTGTCCAACGCAATTCATGGATGAATTTCAGGCGGTAAAAGCCAGCGACGTTGCCGAAGAAGAATTACGCGCCCAGCTTGATCTGGAATCTCTCCCTCAACATATCGCCATTATCATGGATGGCAATGGCCGATGGGCCGCTCAACGAGGATTGCCTCGCATTGCTGGCCACAAAGAAGGCCTTCGAGCTCTCCAGGATGTCCTGGATATTGGGCATGAGTTACATATTCCTTATATTACGATATATGCCTTCTCACAGGAAAATTGGAATCGCCCAGAATCGGAAATTCGTATGCTCATGGGATTATTAGGGAAATACCTCACTCGGGAACGGCAACGTTTCCAGGAGCGGAAAGTTCGATTCCTACCAATCGGTAGGTTGGATCAGCTCCCCACTTCCGTGAGGACCTTGGTCTTTGAGGTCGCAGAAGAAACTCGTCATTTCAGTGAACACACACTGGCCGTGGCTCTAAGCTATGGAGGACGCGCCGAAATTATTGATGCCATTCAAAAAATAGCACTTGAGGTTCAGATGGGGTCCCTCTCCCCTGACAACATTGATGAATCCCTATTTGAACAACATTTGACCACTTGGGGCCTCCCCGACCCGGACTTACTCATTCGCACTTCAGGAGAAACCCGAATCAGTAACTTTCTTCCTTGGCAAATAGCCTATACGGAATTGTATTTTACGAAAACGCTTTGGCCAGATTTTGGTCGTTCCGAAACCCTTTTGGCTCTTCTGGACTTCCAGAAACGAGAGCGACGGTTTGGTCGGGTCAAGCAAACGGTTTCTCTCTAACAGCCGGTGTCGCACCTCGTCGAATCCCAATCTTTCACATCTCTCACTCAATCCCAGCCCGCTGATTCCTTCAAACACGTGGATCCCCGTCGCTTCTATTCCGCCTTGGTTTTGATCCCTATATTGTATGTCGGGATAGGGTATGCCCCGCCTTGGCTATTTTCTCTTTTTCTTGCCGCTACCGCTCTCGTGGGTCTCTGGGAATTTATAGGGTTGTACTTCGGACCTACCAGTTCCCTTTTTGCCAAATTCACCTCATGCCTTACTGCTGCTCTTGTTCTGTTTGGCATGTATCAAGGATTTTCTCAGGCCTTTATTCCCTGGTTGCTCGCAGTCATCGCCCTCATCATGGGAGGGTTTGTCCTTTCACCCCGAGCCACCAAACAACATCTTCCTTCCTGGGCAGCGTATGTCTTTGGCATATTATACGTTGCACTCTTGTTAGGTCATTTTATTCTCCTGAGAAAGCTCGACAATGGGATCGCCTTGATCTTTTTTGTTCTTTTCGTTACGTGGCTTGCTGACACCGGTGGCTTTATGGTGGGCCTATCGCTAGGGAAGCATCCCCTCGCTCCAAGACTCAGCCCCAAAAAAACGGTTGAAGGCTTAATCGGCGGGATCCTCTATTCCGTCTTAGGCGCCATATTGAGTCATTTTTGGTTTCTCCCCTTTTTCTCCGTGAGTCAATGCGCTATGCTCGGCGTGGCCCTTGCCCTAATTGGAACATTGGGGGATCTTGGGGAATCTGCCATCAAGCGTAGCGCGGGCATCAAAGATTCAGGCACAATCATTCCCGGACATGGGGGAGTGCTTGATCGTATAGATAGCCTACTATTCACCGGACCGGCATTGTATTACTATGTTATATTTTCCCACCCCCCCTCATAGCGAATTGATTACGACCGATAGGGAAATCATCTCGTGAAACACCTCGTCATCTTGGGCTCAACTGGATCTATTGGAACCAACACCTTAGATGTGGTTTCCAAATTTCCAGATCAATTTCAAGTTGTGGGGTTAGCCGCAGGATCGAATGATCAGGTCCTGGAGAAACAAATTACGGCATTCAAGCCAAAGGTCGTGGCTCTTTCCTGTCCAGATGCCGCTAAACGTTTACGAAGCCGAATTGATACCACCCGAGTTGAGGTATTGGAGGGAGACTCTGGACTCTGTGAGGTTGCCCGTTTACCGCAATGCGATTTGGTGATTTCTTCGATCGTGGGTGGGGCAGGCCTCAAGCCGACGCTTTCGGCTATTCAAGCAGGCCGCCAAATTGCCTTGGCCAATAAAGAACCAATGGTGATGGCCGGTCAGCTCATGCAGCAGGAAGCCCACAAGCATGGGGTAAAAATTTTCCCCATCGATAGCGAGCATAGCGCCATTTTTCAGTCCATGGAAGGTCATCGGAAAGTCGATATTCGACGAGTGGTGTTGACGGCCTCAGGTGGGCCTTTCTGGGATTGGTCGACTTCGGATCTTGAGCAGGTGACGCCAGAGCAAGCTCTTCAACATCCCAATTGGAAAATGGGGGCCAAAATTACCACGGACTCTGCCACCTTGATGAATAAAGGACTCGAAGTTATTGAAGCTCGCTGGCTATTTAATATCCCTGCAGCTCAAATTGACGTGGTGATTCACCGAGAAAGCATTATGCATTCTTTGGTAGAATATTGTGATGGGTCGGTTATCTCGCAATTAGGCCACCCGGACATGCGAACACCCATCTCGTATGCCATGAACTATCCAGAACGTATCCCGTTACATCCCCCATTGTTAGATTTGGGAAAGATTGGGAAGTTAACGTTTTATTCCCCAGATACCGAGAAATTCCCTTGTCTTCAATTAGCCTATGATGCATTGGCCGGAGAGGCTGGCCTCCCGGCTACCCTTAATGCGGCCAACGAAGTCGCCGTTCACGCATTTCTCAGTCACCAAATTGCCTTTTTAGATATTTCACGCGTGGTTCGAGAAACCATGAATGCCTATATTCCGGCTCCCTTATCAACGATTGAAGAGGTCTTAGAGTTAGACCAGTGGGCTCGAAGAGCCGCCACCGATATCATGAAAGGCTGTGCCTTACCGGCTTGAATCCACATTTTTTCGTCTCTCATTCCCTTTATGATTAATTTCTTTACGTTTTCACCAGACACCATCTTTATATTCGGACAAAAATTGTGGTGGTTTTTGATTGTCCTGGGGGTGTTGGTGACCTTTCATGAGTACGGTCATTATCTGGCCGCTCGGTGGGTTGGCGTTAAAGTCCTCAAATTCTCTGTTGGATTTGGCCCAAAATTGATAGGGCGCCAGGTTGGAGATACCGAATATGTGGTTGCTGCCATTCCCCTAGGCGGCTACGTAAAACTGTTTGGAGAGGAGGGATCGGAGGCCATTTCGGAAGCTGACCAGCGCCAGTCCTTTTTCCATCAATCTCTACCCAACAAAACGTTGATTGTGGCAGCAGGGCCCGGTTTCAATTTCATCCTCAGCTACCTAATTTTCACAGGTATGCTGGCCATGGGATTACCCCTGTTTGTCCCCAACATTGACAAAATTGCTCCTATTGTCGAAGCCATTATCCCTGAATCCCCCGCCGAGGTTGCAGGCTTACAACTGGGTGATCGTATTACGCGCGCGAATGAAGAAGCCGTCTCAACCTTTGGAGAATTGTATCAGACCATTGGCCAAACCCATGGTCGTCCTCTCACCCTGGATCTCATCAGGGGAGACAGCGTGAAGACGGTGATCATTACTCCTACGGTCAAGGTGAATCCTGAAAATCCTGATAATCCTCAATACGTATTAGGCATCGAAGACCATGCCCCTGTTGTCGGAGGAGTCATACCGGCTACCCCTGCAATGGATTCAGGTCTCGAAAAGGATGACCGGATAATCCAGATCAACGATATTCCAATTGCAACCTGGTCTCAGATGACTGAAATCGTTCGAAAAAGTGCTGGAATTCCGTTACAAATGCAAGTAGACCGGCAAGGGACGATTCTTGTCCTTAGCATCACTCCTGAAGCACAAACCGTTACTGGCCCTGATGGGGAACAACAATCCATTGGCCGCATTGGAATTAAGCTCTCGGGAGGGGGAACCGTGATACAAGTGACTTCATGGTTCCTTGCACCCTTGGAAGGACTCCGGGCCACTTGGGAATGGTGTGAACTCACTCTCGTGGGACTCTATAAACTACTCACGGGAGAAATTTCCTCAAAAAATCTTGGCGGCCCCTTAATGATTGCGAGTGTTTCGGGAGAACAGGCTAAGCAGGGACTATCCAGCCTCCTCTGGCTCATCGCCATTTTAAGCATTAACTTAGGAATTTTAAATTTACTCCCCATTCCCATTCTTGACGGAGGGCATCTCTTCTTTTTTGCTTGCGAAGCTGTCTTGGGACGCCCCTTGGAAGACCGCTCAAGAGAATTGGCTCAACAGATTGGCTTAGTCCTGTTGGTCTTTCTTATGGTCTTCGCCACATGGAACGACATTAGTCGCTTCCTGCAATAAATCCAGCCTATTTCCGTCTCTCAGTGCCACGCACATTTTTCATATATTCCACCATTCGTTCGAGCTTGCAACTGTAAAATAGGGAACACCATGCGATTTTCACAATCCTTTATTCCCACCATGCGACAAGACCCCGGTGAAGCCGAAGTCGTCAGTCACCGCCTGATGCTACGAGCCGGCATGATACGAAAAGTTGCCGCTGGCATTTATTCGTATCTTCCACTCGGCCTGAGGGTCATTCGAAAAATTGAGACCATCATCCGAGAAGAAATGAACCGTGCCGGTGGGCAAGAACTCTTGTTGCCAATTCTCTCCCCCGCAGAGCTTTGGAAAGAGACCAACCGTTGGGATTTCTATGGCAAGGAGCTTGTCCGATTACGGGATCGTCACGAACGCGACTTCTGCCTGGGACCGACTCACGAAGAAGTGGTCACCGACTTATTTCGTCGTGAAGTCCGGTCCTATCGCCAATTGCCTCTCACTCTCTATCAAATTCAAACAAAATTTCGTGATGAAATCCGCCCACGATTTGGATTAATGCGAGGACGGGAATTTATCATGAAGGACGCCTACAGCTTTGACAAAGATGAGGCAAGCGCCAAGCGGAGTTACCAAAATATGTACGATGCCTACTGTCGAATCTTTTCGCGAACTGGGTTGCAGTTTCGCCCAGTGGAAGCCGACACAGGTCTCATAGGTGGAATTTCCTCACATGAGTTTATGGTCTTGGCCAATACGGGGGAAGAGTTGATCGTCTTTGATCCAGACGGTCCTTACGCCGCCAATGTGGAGCGGGCTGAGATTGCCCCTCCTCCTAGCGGAAAGCCAGAATCTCAAAAATCATTAGAAAAAGTCTCCACCCCCCAAGCCAAATCGGTTGAAGAAGTTTGTACCTTGCTTAACGTCCCTCCGAGCCTAGTTGTCAAAACCCTTTTATATCAAACGGGCAATAACGAGGTGACTGCAGTCCTCATTCGTGGGGATCACCAAGCCAACGAGATTAAAATACAGCGGCACCTAGGTATCCACGACCTCTCATTGGCTACCCCAGAACTGGTGGCTAAGGTGACCAAAGCCCCGATTGGCTTCGTGGGGCCTATGGGTCTTTCTCAGGTTCGTATTTTAGCCGACCACGCAGTGGGGGTATTAACCAACTATATTGTCGGAGGAAATGAACAAGACACTCACTTCAGACATGTCAACTCCCCACGGGACTTTGTTATCCATGACACGGGAGATTTTCGCCAAGCACAAGCTGGCGATAGGTCCCCTCATGGCGGCAGCCCTCTTCAGACTACTCGAGGGATAGAGGTCGGCCATGTTTTTATGTTGGGCAGCAAATATAGCGAAAAAATGGGGGCGACCTACCTTGACGACCAAGGCCAGAGCCATCCAACCATTATGGGATGTTATGGCATAGGCGTGGGGAGAACAGCTGCCGCAGCCATCGAACAAAATCATGATGAGAAAGGTATATGTTGGCCCATGCCAATTGCTCCCTTCCACGCTCAAATCTTGCCTGTTACCTCTTCTGAGGGTGTTCGTCAAACAGCTAATCAACTCTACGAGGAATTGGGGCAATATGGGCTAGAGGTTTTGCTCGACGACCGCGAAGAAAGAGGGGGGGTTAAATTCAACGATGCGGATTTAATCGGAACTCCCTATCATATTATTATTGGGGACAAAGGATTGGCCAAAAACTCCGTGGAAATCAAAAACCGCACGACCGGAGAAAAGATTCATATTCCACCTAGTCAAGTTTGCGAGTGGATCAACCAAGCCGTGACCACAAAACTTGGCACGAAACCCTAAAGACTTTGCCAAAATACAGACCTCTCAACCTTTAATTGGTGTATACTAATCCCATACCTCAATTACCTCAATGGTGGTAGGATCTGGGCTCTTTGACAACCAGCGTAGGTTCTATCTGCAAGGGAAAAGACCCTTATTTTTATTGACAATTTGTCGTATTAGGTGGTATAAATTAAGGTCGGGTTTTTTATGCTTCTCACTCCTTTGTGAAGTGGGTACCATTATATGTTAAGCCAAATGAATGTGAGGGGTCTTTTATTCGATCCCTATAATAATGCGTATATCGTCATCCTCCGAGACGAGGAACAATCGGATATGCTTCCGATCTGGGTTGGTAAGGCTGAAGCCAGTGCTATCAGTTTTGCCTTAGAACGCATCGCACCTCCTCGTCCCATGACACACGATTTAATGAAAACTATATTAGATAATATGGATGCCAAAGTCATCAGTACGGTCATTACCGACCTGAAAGACAATACCTATTTTGCCAAAATCCATTTGCTCTTCGGAGACTCAGAATTTACGGTCGATTCGAGGCCAAGCGATGCTATTGCTGTGGCTCTTCGCACTGAAGCCCCTATTTTTGCTTCTGGGGAGGTTTTACATAAACAAAACTCGGAAGAATTGGAGCGATGGTTAGAAAACCTCAAACCTGAGGACTTCGGAAAATCGGATGTCTAACTCATCGCGATAGATCTTGATTCCTCCACGTCCAAGTTCACCAGTGATGGCAGAAACCAACAGCTTAATTTCACTTAAAGTGCATGGGGTCTTAGTGGATCCCAATACGGACACTCAGATCGTGGTCCTTCGGGATGAAAAAAATGCCGAAGTCCTGCCCATATGGGTGGGAACGGCTGAGGGAACATCTATCCGTCTCGCTTTAGAAAATGTCATTCCTCCTCGACCAATGAGCCACGACCTCATTTGTAGCTTCGCTCTGCACCTTGGATTTACGTTGAACAAAGTCGTCATTACCGAAGTCAAAAATAACACGTATTTTTCCACCCTGTTTTTATCGAAAGATGGCTTAGAAAAGTCCATTGATTCTCGGCCAAGCGACGCAATCGCCTTAGCCCTTCGAGCCCAATGTCCTATATTCGTGACCCCGGAGGTACTTGAACGCCGTGGAAGCGACGACCTAGACACCTGGCTATCCAAACTTGATCAAAAAGGATTCGAACAGCCCGAAACCTAACACCTTACAAGAACTTGTCTGCAGAGAAAGAAGGAAAGGAATTCGAATATCCATGAAATCTTATCAAGCCAAACCATTAGAAATTGAACGAAAATGGCTGTTGATTGATGCCAAAGGAAAAACGGTAGGCCGTCTCGCCGCCCAGGTCGCATCCATTCTTCGTGGAAAGCATAAGCCAATTTTTACCCCCAACGTAGATACCGGAGACCACGTCGTTATCATCAATTCTCAGGACATTCAATTCACCCGAAACAAATTTCGAGTGAAGACCTATTACCATCACACTGGCTATCCTGGTGGCATTAAGGCCATTACAGCCGAACATCTCCACGCAAAGAAACCCACCGAAATTCTTTCGAAAGCTATTCGAGGGATGCTTCCCAAATGCCCCCTGGGAAAACAAATGGCGAGAAAACTCCGAATTTATAGTGGACCGGAACACCTTCACCAAGCACAGAATCCGAGTCCACTGAACTTATAGCCTATGCCGGTGAAATTTTAACACAAGAAAGAGAGACCTTCTGACCATGGTGGATACCGTCCAATACGCAACCGGAAAACGGAAATATGCCATTGCCCGGGCCTGGGTAGAACCAGGGCCAGGTGAAATTCAAGTGAATGCCCGTTCTTTAAGTCAGTATTTCCCAAGATTGGCACATCAAATTCAAATCCAGACCCCTTTCGAAGTGACGAAAACAGAAGGACAATTCAATGTTCGGGCTTCAATAAAAGGGGGGGGGATATCTGGGCAAGCTGGAGCCCTTCGTCACGCGATTGCTAAAGCCTTAGCCTTACATAATCCTTCCTTACGAGACCCACTTAAAAAAAATGGCCTGTTAACCCGAGACTCTCGTGTCAAGGAACGACAAAAATACGGACAAAAAGGGGCTCGCGCCAAATTCCAATATTCGAAACGGTAATTGGTCGTCTCTTCGTCCACCAAAAAGCAGGGTGGAGGTGGAAAAACTCCACTTTTTCCTAAATCGGGAATTTCCATAAGCCCTTGTCTCACCAATTCCTACATTCCTGGGCACCACGACTATTTCCAACAAACGGTAAAACCTGCCCCTTAATTTTATAGATTGTCTCTTTCCCTCGTAAACCATTTTGCCTGAGTTACCCACATGTCTGACCGGATTCGCGTCGCTGTAATTGGGGCTAGTGGCTATACTGGCGCGGAACTACTCCGGCTACTCAGCCTGCATCCTCAGATCACCTTGACCAAGGTTGTGGCCTCAGAAAAATCTGAAGGGCTCTCACTCTCTTCTCTTCTGCCAAACCTGGCTAAAGTCCTTACTTTTGAATTATCTGCACTGGACATTCCGGCCATTGCCAAAAATGCCGACCTGGTCTTTCTCTCCCTACCTCATACACAATCCTTGCAACCTGTGGCCGATCTTATTGCCCACCAAAAACTGGTCATAGACCTAGGTGCTGATTATCGGCTGAAAGACCCAAAGGTGTATGAAACATGGTATCAAACCACCCACCCCTTCCCGAATTTATTACCAGACGCTGTCTATGGACTTCCTGAACTGAACCGCTCGGCCATAGCCAAAAGCCAGTTGGTTGCTGCTCCTGGCTGTTACCCCACTGTCGCCATTCTGCAATTAGCCCCATTTGTTAGCCAAGACCTCCTTGAACCTCAACCGATTATCATTGATGCCAAATCGGGTGTATCTGGAGCCGGCCGCACACCCACCGCAGGATTACACTTTCCTGAAGCCCATGAGGCCATCCATGCGTACAAAATCACCACACATCGGCATACCCCGGAAATAGAACAAGGCTTAAGTCAATTGGCCTGTTCTCCTTCTTCATCATCGACAGCCTCTCCCCCATCCCTCATTTTCACTCCCCATTTAATCCCCATTAATCGTGGCATCTTGAGTACCGCCTATGCCAAACTCAAGCAAGGCACGAATCCATCCGCTGTCGAGGATGCCTATAAAAATTTCTATCGGGATGAGTATTTCATTCGCGTCTTTCCTCAAGCCGAAACGGTCAATCCCCACAATCTCCGAGGCTCCAATTTCTGTGACCTCAATTATACCTATGACCCCCGCACTGGATATCTCATTAGCACGGGCGCCATAGATAATCTCGGTAAGGGCGCAGCCGGAC
>JAZFZJ010000224.1:0-5796 GCA_036443915.1 Nitrospirales bacterium | reverse complement strand
GCTGGGGGACCTGGCGACCGTCAGAGCTGGGAGGTCTTCGTATGGTAAAAGGGATTGTTTTACACCGCCAATAGCCGCATGATGAGGAATTCGCCATGCACAGCCGTGGAAAATTGGATTTCGCCCTGCACAGAGTGCACCGTTAATGTTGTCAACCTTTGGTTTTCCAGAAGGAGGTCTCACTCTTGCAAATCACTCCGTCACTTTCTGAGAAAACTCTCACCCTTGAGGAGGTAATGAATCATGGCTGATGAAACGTTGGTTCAAACCGGAAGGTTCGATGTATCCACGGTGCAGGTCGATCAAACGGTTACGGCGTTTATGAAAAAATGGGGTATCCCTGGTGGAACCTTTGCAGTTGTCAGAGATGGCCGCTTAGTCTACGATCGGGCATTTGGGTATGCCGACATGGGAGCTAATGAACTGGTCCAGCCCTACTCCTTATTTCGAATTGCCAGTCTTTCAAAGCCTATTACGGGTATTGCCATAATGAAGTTGATGGAAGAGGGTCGACTCACCTTAGAGGACAGAGTTTTTGGCAGTTCAGGGATTTTAAATGATGCAACAGATACGGGCATTATTAAGGATCCCAGGGCCCTCCAAATTACAGTCCGCAATCTGCTTCAACATACTGGAGGATGGGATAGGCAGTCAGCCACAGCCAAAAGCTATCTTGTTGACGGGGATCCCATGTTTAACGCCATTTCTATTGCTAAGGACGAAGGTGTGCCTGCTCCTGCTGATCAAACAGCTATTATTAAATTCATGTTGAAACAGGATCTTGATTTCAATCCAGATACTAAATATGCATATTCCAACTTTGGATACTGTATTCTGGGTAAGGTAATCGAGAAGATAACGGGGCAACCCTATGAGTCCTATGTTCATTCCTATATTTGGGACCCGCTTTTCCAAGCACATGCGAGTTCAGACCGCCAGTATCCTCGACTTGGCAGAAATTTGGAGTACTACAGAGCGCACACGGAGGTCAAATACTACCAGACGGGCAATACACAATCCTGCTACGGCACGGGTGAGTTGGTGCCTTGGCAATATGGCGGATGGAACCTTGAAGCCATGGCAGCCCATGGGGGGTGGGTGACGAGCGCTGCCGATCTTTTACGGCTGGTTGTGGCGGTAGATCCCAACAGGTCGATGCCTCTCAAGTTAATTAATCCAGATACAGCGAGAGTTATGGTGCAAACATCAACTTTTGAGGATTACGGGATGGGCTGGAGGTACAACAGTACCGATCAGAACTGGTTTCACAACGGTTTGTTGGCTGGGGCTTCCAGTTATATCATCAGAGCCAATAGTGGCATTTCTATGATAGCCACCTTTAATCAACGGAGTACGCCCGTTGACGTTTACTTTGACGATATGGATTCTATGCTGTGGGCTGCGGTGAAAAATGTCGCGTGGCCTTCAGTCCATTTATGGGAACGGAAGTTAGTAATTAAGCACAAGGTTTATGAAGGAGATTATCAAACGGTTTTCAAGGACGTTGCAGGGAAAGGCTATCATTTAATTTCGGTCAATGGGTATGTAGTAAATAATAAAACCTATTTCAATTCCGTGTTTGAAAAATTTCCTGAATCTTTTCTTGGCGACGGATTCCATAATTTAACGGCTGATGAATATCAAAAGAAGTTTGTTGAGTTAAAGGAAGAAGGATTCAGGCCCATCCACATTGACACCTACCTTTTAAATGGGCAAGTTCGATACGCAGGCAGTTTTCTCCAAACCCCAGGACCTGCTTGGATTGCCCATCATGGCCTGGCAGAGGCGCAACATAATAGACAATATGATGAGCACATCAGGGATGGATATCATTTAATCCAAAAGTCAGAACTCGACCACAGGGGCCGAAAATATATAGCTTCGCTATATTCCAAATAAGCGGGATATCTTATTGCCCTGACTTGCCCTTAAGGATTAGGCCACCCATGAACTTCTGGCCAGCCTTGGTGAAGGTCTTGGGTTCTGTCGCAAATAGCTTGATGTGTTAGCATGAGCCCTTTTCAAGGGGGATCTTACATGCCAACTCTATCCTTCAAAGGCCGACATTTCCAGCACGACATGATCCTGCAAAGCGTTCGTTGGTATCTGGCCTACTCCCTCAGTTACCGGGACATCGAAGAATTGATGCAAGAACGTGGATTCTCCGTTGATCACAGTGCCATCAATCGCTGGGTCCTTCATTACTCGCCACAACTGGAAGCGGCCTTTAGACGGAAGAAGAAGCGCTCAGACAATCGGTGGAGAATGGATGAAAGCTACATTAAAGTCAAAGGCCAATGGACATATTATTATCGGGCAGTCGATAAGCAAGGGAATACCATTGACTTTCTCTTGACGGCCAAACGAGATACACAGGCTGCCTTACGCTTTTTGAAGAAGGCCCTCAAGGAAAACGGCAAACCGAGTCAGGTGAATATTGATCAAAGTGGAGCCAATCACGCGGGCCTGAAGCAAGTGAATCGAGACCAGAACACACGTATTAAAAATCCGTCAGTGCAAATATCTGAACACTAGTATCGAGCAAGACCACCGACGCATCAAAAGGCTCACGCGAACGATGCTGGGCTTCAAAAACTTTCATGCCGCTCAACGGACGGTAGGTGAGATTGAAGTCCTGGCAATGATCAAGAAAGGGCAGATGGAACGTTGGCGGGAGACGAGCAATCTCCTGCTGAACAGTTCTATGCCCTCGCCGCGTAGTGCAGGCCATCCATCAAATGCTTTTCGTCTGGGTCGAGTATTTGCGACAGAACCCCTTATTGCCATAATCGGGAAACATTGGTTAACGGTCACAGACGAGGAGGGCCATCGTCGCTTAGACAACACCGAGGATTTCGTCAGGATTGAAATCAAGGCCGCACTAAAACGAGACATTCCAGTGATTCCCTTTCTTGTCGGGGGTGCGAGGATGCCAAAATCCGTGAGCTTCCCGAAGGTCTTGATGAAGTAACACGACGGCACGGAATAGAAATAAGTGATACACGGTTTCGTGCGGATGCGAGAAAGCTGATCAATACACGCAAGGAGTATGTCCCGGTAGAATCACCGGTAGGGTCTCCAGAGGTGAAATCAAAAAAAACGGTTCACGGAGCAGCTCGGGAGAAACGTGAAGCACAAGTCAGGGGTGTGTCAGGAGTCAGACAACGAGAAACCGAACCTCGAAAGAGACAACCTGTCTCACAAGTAACTCGAAAACCCAAGACTCGACCAGTTCGTGAGAAACCCACACGGGAGATACGAGAAGAGAGGCCTCAACCTGAGGGGATGGTACTGGTTCCCAAGGGTTCATTCCTCTACGGGGATGACAAGAGACGAGAGACAATTCAAGATGACTATTGGATCGATATCTACCCAGTAACGAACGAGAAATATGGGGAGTTCATCTTGGGAGATGGGTATGAGAATCAAGCTTACTGGTCCCAGGAGGGGTGGAAGTGGAGGACCGAGAATAACATCAATACCTCGGTGTATTGCAACGACCCCCGCTTGAACCAACCAGACCATCCCGTGGTGGGGGTGAGTTACTACGAGGCTGAGGCCTATGCAAAATGGGCGGGGAAGCAGTTACCCACGGAACAAGAGTGGGAGAGAGCCGCGAGGGGGACAGATGGCCGGGAGTATCCCTGGGGACATGGCTTTGATAAGACTCAATGCAATTCTAATAAATCGGGTATTGATGCGACCACGTCCGTCACGAAGTACCCTAAGGGCATCAGTCCAGCCGGTTGTTTTGACATGGCCGGGAATATGTGGGAATGGTGTGCAAGTTGGTATGATCAATCCCGTGACAGGCCTGTGATTCGGGGCGGCTCCTGGTTCGACGACCCGGTGTACTTGCGTGCATCAAGCCGGTTCTGGAACTTCGCCGACTACCGGCTCAACCTCGTCGGCTTCCGTCTCGTCAAGGACACTCCCTAACCCTTTGGTCTTTGTCCTTTTACCCTTTTCTCTTTCTTCGCATTCCCCAAGCGGTTCTCTGGATGGTGTGGGTATCTCTGTCGTGAACCGAACGGATGGCAATGATCCACGCACGGATGAGCCTGGCATGGAATTGAGCGAAGGCGATAGTGTCGGAGATGTCCACCACCAGACGCTGGGGGATTCTTTGAACTTCAGGGCGATCGAATAGATAGTAATGGGTCTGTTGAATAATGCACAAAATTACCGTTTTGGAAAATTTAACTTCTTTAAAATCAATAACTTATAATTTTAAAAGTCCGAAAAAATGCCATTATTCAACAGTCCCGTAATGGATTGGCCGTCACGTGCATAAGAAAGACACAAGAGCCTGACTCCATGCGGGGTCGGGCTTTGGTGTGTGTTTGAGGAAGGGCTAGAAACACCACGACCTCCAGGAGGTCAATCGTGGAGGTCGGGAGGCCCTGATGATGAGGTTCCTTTTGGTGTGGAGTATCGGGGCTTCGGAGAGGGGAGAGACCAGTGGGAAGGGAGTCCTGAAGGTTTGAGGTACATCCTCGAGAAACAGTGAGTTGAGTGTTTTGACCATACGGGCTCCTTCAGGATTGCCTTCCCCCATCATGCTGCCTTATAATTAATTTTTATTATCATGTAATAATCAATCAGCATCACCATTGCTGGTTGTGTCGTTCACGCAGAGGTTCAAATGCTCCCCCGTGGAGTGAGGATAAGCCTCCAGCGTTCGATCACCCTCTCCATTCTTCTCATCGGCCTGCTCTCCGGTATGTTCTGGCTCGCATACAGTTACTGGCACGCCAAGCACACGCTTCGTCACACCATCGGCCTCTATTTCCAAGAACTTGCTCTCCACAGTGCAGACAAATTGTCTTTGATCCTCACGAATGAAATCGGGTGGGTGGAACGATTCAGTGCTCTACCTGATGTTCGCAACGCCGTCCTTCGCGGGGATCGGCTCCCCCTCGATCGTCCAGCACTTCAAGAATGGCGGAACACCCACCCTGACTACTTTCGGTCGCTCGTCCTTGTTGATCGTGAAGGCCTATTGGCAAGCGGAATCACCAGCCCAAGCACACAGGATTATTACATCCACCAACCCTGGTGGCCCATTGTGTTTGAAGAAGGGAAATCCTGGGCCAGTGATATTCATCATAGGCCAAATGGGAAGGATTTTTGGGAGATGGTGGTCCCGATCCAGGATGACCGGAATGTGGTTATTGGAGGCCTCAAGGTTTCAATGGAGACCGATGCCCTGTTCGGTCCTGCGCTCCAGCTCCGGATCGGAGAAACCGGAAATCTCATGCTCGTGGATGCAAGTGGGAAGATTCTGCTTTGTCCTGTTCTTCCGCCGGGACTCCGTGGCAGGCTTGAGACATTCGGCGCGCAGGGGGAACACACTGCCGCGACCTGGATGGAAATGCACAATGATGGGCATGGGAAACAGGGCGGCATCATGGGGGTGGCCCCTGTCATTCTGGCTAGTCGGATCGTCCAAGAAAAAACCTGGCATGTCGTTGTGCGTCAAGATCCACAAGAAACCTTTGCTCCCGTGTACACACTCATGTGGAAATATGGTGGATTCTGGATTGTGGCCACTGGGTTTTTTGCTTTTCTTGGATCAAGACTCACCTGCCGAATTGTTCGCCCACTTGGCACACTGATCGCCCATATGCCGTTGCTGGGAAAAGATCAGCCTCCTCCGCCATTGGACATTCAGGGACCGCAGGAGATCAAAACCCTTTCCACGAACTTTAATACGCTGGCCGAGCGACTACAGAGAGCAAAGGAAGAGACCCAGCGATATGTCCAAGAACTCCAGCAGGCAAACCGTGAGCTTTC
>JAZFZJ010000223.1:0-3269 GCA_036443915.1 Nitrospirales bacterium | reverse complement strand
GGGACTTGACTCCCTTCCTCCGATCCAAGCCGATGAACGACGCCTGTTTAATGCGTTCTATAACCTTATCAACAACGCCATCCCCGAAGTACCACCTGGTGGGTCTGTCACCGTTCGCGGAGATTTCGATCCAACCCGACAAACCGTGAATCTCTCTATCGAGGATACGGGGCGTGGGATGCCTCCAGAGGTGCGGGATAGCCTTTTTACCAATCACGTGGTCAGCAGCAAATCTGGAGGGACTGGCTTGGGCACCAAGATCATTAAGGATGTCGTAGATGCCCATAGGGGGTCAATCAAAGTTGAGAGTACCGAAGGAAGGGGCACGACTTTCTACATCCGTCTTCCCGTAACCTGACCATATATCTGACTCACATGCTGTAACTAAAAGGTGTCATAAAAGGTGTCAGGAACCTTTTATGGAATTGGCAGAAGTCTTTTCTCTCGAATGAGAGCTAGCGACGGCCATCCCTGCATTGACCATGACCAGGTTCATGTGAATTCATCTTGTATCGGCGCTTCCTCTCATCCAATCTTCTTTCCGTTTTTGCTTTGTTTTGTTCGAAACATTATAGTATTTTAACTTTCTGGTAAGGGCACTCCTCACCCTATCCCTTCGTCCCTCTTCGGTACGAGGCCCTGGGAGGGAGAGGGAGTTTTGAAATGTCTTCGTTGAAAGTTAAAATACTATTGGTACATTGTCAGACTACACCTTCCCTCGCCAGGGCACTGCCTTGGCCCTTCGGATGAGGGAATTTCGCCGTATCACCTATGTGATCACTCGAATTAACCGACCATAATGCCCCACACGTCTGAGACGCATGAACGAACCGCTCGTGATGTCTGGAATGTACTTGACCAGAAACGACGTGGGCATGGGGGAACCGACACTATCGGCCTTGTCATCCAGGGAGGCGGCATGCGGGGGGTGTACTCTATGGGTGCACTCGCGGCTCTTGAGGAAATGGGGTTTGGCCAATGCTTTGATCATGTGGCCGGGTCATCGGCCGGTGCCCTGAATGGCGCCTACTTTATCACCGGCCAGGCGAGTTATGGTGTCGAGACCTATATTCACTATTTGACTCAAAAAAGTTTCGTGAATCCCTTCCGCTTTAGGAAAATGGTGGACATTGACTATTTAGTTGATCACATCGGGAAAAAGGCCCGTCGCCTCCATATCCACAAACTGCTCTCCGCCCAGACGCTGCTCCATATTTCCCTCACCGAGTGTTCGAATGGACAAACCCAGTACGTGACCAACCGCACGCCGGACATTGATTTATGGGAAGCCTTTCGTGCGAGCGCGGCCATGCCCATCCTCTATAACAAAACCGTCAAGGTCGGGAACGGTCACTATGTGGATGGATCACTCCGAGCTCGGGTGCCGATACGGCGGGTGGTTGATCATGGGTGCCGTTTTGTCGTGGTAATTTTGACCATGCCTCACTCGCACCGAGTCAAATCTAAAAAAGCGTGGGTGCAATCACTCAGCTGGCCGGTCACCCGGCACTATAGTGACGGGCTCCGGCACGCGCTTTTCGGCGAAGACGAGGACTATAACACCATGAAGTCTGACCTCTCGCATGGGAATTCCCAGATCTCCGGGTGTGCCAATGAGGTGGTGGTCATCTCCCCACGACAGCGGGCTGAACGGTTTTCGACGATCACGACCGATCCTATACAACTGATGCAATGCGCCTTACAGGCCAGAGAAGATACCTGGAAGGCCTTTGGTCAATCACCACCTCAAATTGACAACCCCTTTGCGATGTCAGCCTGAAACCGTGTTGACGCCATGAAACCAATTGCGAGCCAGATCGTTCCTTTACCATTTTCATGGAAGTCTTCCCTCGTGCATGAAAGGCAACCAGCATGACTCCGTTTGTTGATCGAATGATACGGGCTGCCAAACTCGACGTTCACCTCTATGAAGAAGTGGAAGCCGACACGAGTGCCATGAGCCAAGCGATGGGCGTCGTCGTGTTATCGAGCTTGGCTGGTGGTATTGGGTTCATGCAAGAAGCCGGTCTGACGGGGTTGTTGATTGGCACGGGCGGGTCTCTGCTCGCCTGGTATGTCTGGGCTTTTTTGACCTACATCATTGGCACGAAACTTCTGCCCGAACCCCAAACCCATGCTGATTATGGTGAACTTCTCCGGACCATCGGCTTTTCGAGCGCCCCAGGCACGATTCGGGTTCTGGCCATCATTCCAGGCTTAGGCAATATCGTGAATCTCCTGGCGGGTGTGTGGATGCTTGCCGCCATGGTGATTGCCGTGCGCCAAGCCTTGGATTATCACAGTACCTACCGAGCCATTGGGGTATGTTTTATTGGATGGATTGTGCAGGCGGTGATTGTCGGGTTAATTGTTGTGATGGTAGGTGGGGTGCCTGAGCCCATGATGCCCAACTAATGGGGATTCGTTCAAAAACATTAAAAATTTTAGTCCGAATGAAGTTGTGTGTGTCGATGAGTCGACCAAGCAGAGAACCTGCAATCTGGTAATGAGTGCGTTTAATGGCCATTGGGCCCAGTTCCTCCCCCCTTAAAAAAGGGGGGGAGGGGGGATTCTGAGATGCTTCAATACGATCATACTCTGAAACAGAAGGCCCGAAACTTACGGGCCAACATGACCGACAGTGAGCAACTCCTGTGGTCTCGGTTGCGCCGCAAACAGCTTCGTGGCATCCAGTTTTATCGGCAGAAACCTCTTGGCGGTGCTATTGTCGATTTGTATGCACCCAAGGCGAAGTTGGTCGTGGAAGTTGATGGATCACAGCATCTGGATCCGGACCATGCTCTGAAAGATGCGAGACGAAGTGCCTCCTTGGAGAGTCAAGGAATACGGATAATGCGCTTCACCAACTTGCAAGTGTTACAAGAACTCGATGCGGTGCTGGAAACAATTTTTCAGGTCCTACCCGATCAGGAAAAGAAAATCCCCCAAGTCCCCCTTTGATAAAGGGGGGAAGGAATAAGAATCATTTTCACGTCACCCACACGATGACACCAAGCGCCATTTTTTAATGTTGCGAATTTCAATAGCCTACTAAAGTCTTACTCTTTTCCTTCTATCCCGTTTGGGACAGCTTTCATGGACAGCGCAATACGCCGGCGTGGCATGTCGACCTCCAAGACGGTCACTCTGACTTGTTGGTTGACCTGTACGACCGTATTGGGATCGCTGACAAACCGATTGGCGAGCTGACTGATATGGACAAGGCCATCCTGATGCACACCGATATCGACAAAGGCCCCAAAGGCCGT
>JAZFZJ010000222.1:0-3218 GCA_036443915.1 Nitrospirales bacterium | reverse complement strand
GAGCAAGCAATTCGCATCAGGCGGCAGGTAGACACGAACTACCTCCGCTTTCTTGTTGACGACGTGATCGATAAAACCAGGATCCTGATGACTAAAGCCATTGTGATCTTGCCGCCAGACATGAGACGAGAGCAGATAATTGAGTGAGGCGATAGGCCGACGCCAGGGGATATGGTTGCACACCTTCAACCACTTAGCATGTTGATTGAACATGGAACCGATAAGATGGATGAATGCCTCATAGCAAGAAAAGAAGCCGTGCCGCCCCGTGAGCAAGTAACCCTCTAACCAACCTTCGCACTGATGTTCGCTGAGCATCTCCATCACACGCCCATCAGGCGCAAGGTGGTCGTCGTACGGAAAGGAATCTGCAGTCCAAGTCCTGTTGGTCACTTCCAATACATCCTGCCATCGATTGGAGTTATTTTCGTCGGGGCTGAAAAGTCGAAAGTTTTTGCTACTCATGTTCAGTTTCATCACATCCCGCAGGAATTTGCCCATGACCCGGGTGGATTCCGCGTTGACTGCTCCAGGGGATGCCACCTTCACCGCATAGCTTCGGAAATCTGGCATGCGCAGGTCTCTAAGTAAAAGGCCACCATTGGCATGGGGATTAGCACTCATTCGGCGTTCGCCCTTTGGGGGCAGTTCGGCCAATTCAGGGTTAAGTGCACCATTCTTATCGAATAGTTCATTTGGTTTGTAACTCTTCATCCATTTCTCAAGGAGTTTCACGTGTGCGGGTTTTTCATGCATTTCTCCCATAGGCACCTGGTGGGCACGCCAGTAACCTTCGGTTTTCTTGCCGTCAATTTCCTTGGGGCAGGTCCAACCCTTCGGTGTGCGGAGAACAATCATGGGCCAGCGTGGCCGTTTCTTGAAACCGTGCTTCCTGGCGTCGGCCTTGATCCGTTGAATCTCCTTGGTGACGGTATCGAGCGTGCTAGCCATGAGCTGATGCATTTTCCTTGGCTCATGCCCTTCGACGAAATACGGGGTATACCCATAGCCACGAAAAAGATGGTCAAGTTCTTCATGACTAATTCTGGCCAGCAAACAAGGGTTGGCAATTTTGTACCCGTTGAGGTGGAGAATCGGCAAAACCACGCCATCGGTCGCCGGATTCAGAAATTTATTGGAATGCCAACTCGTGGCAAGTGGCCCAGTTTCTGCCTCACCATCACCCACCACACAGGCCACAAGGAGGTCAGGGTTATCGAATGCGGCACCGTAAGCATGCGATAGCGCGTAACCTAGCTCACCGCCTTCGTGGATCGAGCCAGGAGTTTCGGGGGCTACATGACTAGGAATGCCACCCGGAAACGAAAACTGTTTAAAAAGCCGTTTCATGCCTTCTTCGTCCTGAGAGATATTGGTATAGACCTCGCTGTACGTCCCTTCCAGATACGCATGTGCCACAAGCCCAGGCCCGCCATGTCCTGGGCCGGTAATATAAATCATGCTCTGATCGTATTTTTTGATAATCCGATTCAGGTGGAGGTAAAGGAAATTCAAGCCCGGCGTCGTCCCCCAATGGCCCAGAAGTCGGGGCTTAATATGGTCTTTGGTGAGGCGCTTTTTCAGTAACGGGTTGTCGTAGAGATAGATTTGCCCCACCGACAAGTAATTCGAAGCCCGCCAGTAGGCATCCATCAATTTCAATTCTTTGTCGGACAACACTAAGTCCATAATTTCCTCCTCCAGCAATTTTTTTATGATGGCTTTTACTATTTCAATTTCGTGAGGGCTAGCATTGTTTCAAAGGTGAAAAGGAACGAAGATATCGCACCGTTTCCCGAGCAATCCATGTCTCCTCATCTGCGGCAACAACGAAGGCACTGAGAGAAGCCTGGGCTGGGCTAATTTTAGCGACCTGTCCTGGCTGGAGACCAACCGCCGCATTATTTCTCTTCTCATCCACCTGTAACCCGCACCACTCCATCCCCTCGCAAATCCTTGCTCGAATGTCAGGTGATGCCTCACCGATCCCACCACCGAATATAATCGCCTCAGCCCCTCCAAGAACGGCCAAATAACTGCCGATGTACTTTTTCGACCGGTAGCAAAACAAATCAATGGCAAGCTTTGCGCGCTCGTCCTGTTGGATGGTGGCGGCTCGAAGCAGATCGCGCATATCATTGGTTTTTCCCGATACCCCCAACAAACCTGATTTTTCATTCAACCATAACTCGACTTCTGAAGCATCAACCTGTTCTCTCTTGGCAAGATAGCTGACAATAGACGGATCAACATCTCCTGATCGGGTTCCCATGACGAGTCCTTCCAAGGGGGTAAACCCCATCGACGTTTCCACAGATTTCCCATCGGCGATAGCGGTAACCGAACATCCATTGCCTAATTGCAACGTAATAATTTTTGTTTTAAGAAGTGAGCTTCCAACAAACTCCGCGTACCCTGCAGCCAAAGAGGCATGGGCGAGGCCATGGAATCCGTATCGGTGGATGCCATGCCGGGAAGCCATTTCATGCGGGATCGCGTAAGATTTGGAGACGAGCGGCATGGTCTGATGAAAAGCCGTATCAAACACGGCCACCATAGGAACCTTTGCCCCCAACGCTTTTCTAGCCCCCCGAATCCCTGCAAGGCAGGCAGGATTGTGTAACGGGGCTAATTCACTTAACCCATCAATCTCTTGTTCAACTGTCTTATCGATCAGGACAGGAGTAGAGAAACGTTCTCCCCCATGAACGATCCGATGGCCTACCGCTTCTATTTGTGAAAAAGCTATGGGGCTGGGCGTTTCACTCTCCAATTTTTCGAGACATTCAAATATCCACTGAATTCCCTGGTCATGATCTACCACAAGTTTTGTGGTTTTGACTCCCGCATTTCCTTCTGTGTTCAAAACGAGAGTCCCGGTTCCTCCAATACCTTTGACCCCTCCACTGAGGAGAACCCTCCCTAAGCTTTGTTTCTCCTCGTCAATATCGAGAAGTCGAAGTTTAAGAGAAGAACTCCCACTATTCAGAACTAACACTCGCATATTTATTTTTGAAGTGGCTCGAATTGGCCGTGTGATTCCCAAAGGGAATGTTGAAAAAGCATGCCCTCGCGAAAACGCAGGGTCCACTCGCGACGTTCACTGAATTCGGAAAAAATGAGAAGTGAAAAGTAACAAGGGGAATAGAAGAACGTTCGGAAGGGGTTTCACTGTTCTTTTTCCACTCCTGACTTCTCACAATCTTTGGACGGGCTTT
>JAZFZJ010000221.1:0-4563 GCA_036443915.1 Nitrospirales bacterium | reverse complement strand
TGTCGGTTCAGTTACTCAGCCTCAAACAACCGATACCTTGTTCAAGGTATAGGATTGCGGAAAATGAAGTGCTGGATGGTCATGATTCAAGCATCACATGTAAAAACTTGAACTTTTCGATCCCCCATTTACCAACATCTCTATCCCCTTAGGAGGCGGTGGAATAGTGAAAGAACTGCAAGAGAGAACAGATTCCTCCTTAGTGTTGATTTGACTAACGAGGAATCTGCCGGCCAATTCTCTTTCTACCAACCTATGACCCGAACCGGATTTGAAACGGCCTTTGTGCCGTTAAATCTGGCATTAATGGATGAGCGGAATATCTGCTGCGAGTCCAAACTTAATGATTGCACGAATTTTATTTTCGATCTGCAGGTAGCGGGCTACTTTGGTCGCGGGCAATACCTTCCCAATTTTTGCCATATACCCAATCTTCAGCTTGAGTTCCTCTGCCTCGAATCTCAGAACCTCCTTGATCAGCCTGGCGGAGATTTCATTAGGGACTGAGCCTTTGTTGTAGGCATCAGCATATTCCGAAATGAGCGCACCGAGTTTTTCGTTCATTCTATCTATGTCTATCTGATACGCATCGTATAAGGGCCAAAACTCTTTCCCTTCCTTCTCAGTAAGGTCCATATTCATGGAGACAAATAACTTTTTGTCGGCCTTAATTTTCTCAGCCAAAATTTGCATGTCCTGTTCGCCAGGAGTTTGAGCCATGCCCGGTGTAGCACACATCATGAGGGCTGCACAGACACAGAGTAAGTTAAGAACACCTTTCATATGCACATCTCCTTGTGTAATGAGGTTTTTGATATGGGGGCCTAGACAGGTATGGTACCCCCAAACACCCCTCTGAAGATAGCATGCATCCTTCCTAACTTTCATCACAAGTACGACAAAAAAAAAGAACGGCCTTGATCCAGGAACTTTTAGCCCAGACATGTGGAACTGGCACAATCGCCATTCTACGCCAGAAATAGACCGGCATATTTTCAAGCGATTCTTAATGAAACCTACAGGTTCTATTCCTTATTCTTGACAAGGGCCTAGTTTGCCACAAGAGTCCAATCCGCTAAACCGTCTGCACGTCAAAAAAGCGTAAGGGCTTAATACTGGTCCGTTGACAATCCGATCTGTATTTGACTTAATGGGACCCTTTCCTGAAAAACATTTCTCCGAATTTATTCACAAGAGAACACGAGGAGGTAGGGACATGAAATCATCTTTTCAGAAACTTTTTGTTTGCCTGGCAATCATGATATTTATCACGCCAGCTTTAGCCCAGGCTGCGGCCAATACGGACATGGAAATTTTGGCTGAAAAGATTAAGGCCGACAAGAAGTTATTGGTTGGTATCAATATGTCCCTGACCAATGAAGAAGCCAGGGATTTTTGGTCCTTGTACGATGCCTATCAAAAAGACCTTCAAAAGGTCAATAAAGAGATTGGAAGACTCATTGTGGAATTTGCCAAAGCTTATGCTAAAGGACCAATTCCAAACGATACGGCCAAACAGATAATGGATGACGTCTTTACCTTGGAAGGAAAAGAAGTACAGCTCAAACGTTCCTATGCGGATAAAATGGGAAAAGTACTTCCGGCCTGGAAAGTTACCCGCTATATGCAAATTGAAAGTAAAATTCGAGCATTACTGAAGTTTGAACTGGCACAACAAATTCCTCTCACGTATTAACCCGTTCACCACCATCAATCATCGCGCTTCGGAAGGAGAGCCGTCATTCAAAAAAAATGATTGTTACGATGCTGGCCATCCCCTACTGGAATCATTGACAAATGAGGGCTTTTGTACCAAAATCCGTGTCCATATCATGAACACATTCATAGAGGGAGGCCAAATTAGAATACCTGGGTGACCACAACCAATATGAATATCCGACCGAACGTCTCATCCGCTTTGGCTCCACTCCGGAAAGGAATCGCTCCATGCAAGGTGTTCGCGTACCAACTATCGTTGGCCTAGTTACCTTTATGTTGTTTGTTCTTGTTGGGTCTCTTTCTGCCCAAGTCTCAATAGTTAGCATTGAACCCGAAACAATTTCAAAGGGCTTCCGGTTTTATTCCGGGTATGGACATCTCTTTAAAACCGATCTTGATCGGAAAGGAAATTTTAGTCGTGATGGGTTCCGATTTCTTTTCAATGGTGAGGTTGAATTTACTCCCAATTTCCGACTCGTCAACATCGCCTCCTATGACTTCAACCACTATGATTTTTCTTCCTCATCCCGATTTCAATGGAACGATATTCATTTTGCCAATTACGTCCCACTCTTCACATGGAAAGCTGATGAACAATGGACGATCTTGGCTGCCCCCATTGTACGACTCAATCTCGAAGGGGATACGAAGGTGAAGGACAGTGTCAGGGGCGGGGGGGGCGTGGGCTTTATTTATTCCTCGAGTCCCACCCTAACCCTGGGACTTATCCTCGGAGTGATGGATCAGATTGAAGATGATGTCCAGTTCCTCCCCATTCCTCTCATACGTTGGCAGTTTGCTGATTCCTGGACTTTTCGTACCGCCGTTTCCAACCTAGGGGGCCAGAATGGCCTTGGAGCCGAAGTAGCTTGGCAGTGGACCCCAAAAGTGGAAATGGTTGGAGGGGCAGCGTTTCAGCGCCGAAGATTTCGGCTCAATACCAACGAGCAGGTGGGGCAGGAAACCCTCATCCCGATATATGGGAAACTTTCCTTGGGAATCCATCCTCAGGGGAAACTCGAATTATTTGTAGGGGTGGCCGCAGGGGGGGAACTACGGTTAGAAAACAAAAACGGGAATAAAATTCGAGAGGAAGACTACGATGCTACCGCGATGTTAGGCGCCCAACTAGATTTTGTGTTTTAACACTGTAGCATTTTAGATTGTATCTTTTAGACATTGTCAATAGGAGTCGAAACTAACCCCATAGCCATCAACAATCTCCTACCATCCTACCCGCAATTTGTGCACCTGCCTCTGCCAGCCTTGTGTAGAGGCCAGTATCTGGCCCCTTTTGTCATACCTGCGTGTCTGTGGTAGGTATCCATAAAAAATTTCCAATTAGATTCCCGATAAAAAATGACAGGAATGACGAGGAAGATAGATTCCGGTTCCCCGCCTGCGCGCTTGCGCGTAGAAGCGCTACAGCGCGTAAACGCGAGGACAAGTTTCACGAGAATGACCAATATGAGGAACAATAGTCTTACTGTTTCCCAAACTACGGACTTCTTAGTAAAGGCATGGCTCAACAAAGTCTGCTTTTGACCCCCACCCATTCATTCAGCCAATATAGCACATGGATTTACGGCAGCTTTGGATCGTCATTTCAAGCATACTTTTGATTGTGAGCTTTGTCGTGTGGTGGAAGTGGCCCTCCCCCACTTCTTCTCCAAGACCCGCCGGTTCAGCTTCAGCACCACTCACCAGCAAGCCCGACAACACCCCTTCCTCCCGTAAGTATGTGGGAGGCAAAACCTGTGCAACCTGTCATTCTCGTGAATATCAACTCTGGTCAGGATCCCATCACGATTTGGCTATGCAGGAACCCGATGAAGAGACCGTCTTAGGCAATTTCAATAACACGACGTTTACCCACTTCGGTCTGACTTCCCGTTTTTATATGCAAGAGGGAAAATATTTCGTACAGACTGATGGCCCCGATGGGGCTCTCAATGACTATGAAATTGCCTACACGTTTGGCGCGCATCCGCTCCAACAATATCTTATCCAATTTCCCGGCGGCCGTTATCAAGCCCTTGGAATCGCCTGGGACAATCGCCCCCAAAACATGGGTGGGCAACGATGGTTTCATCTCTATCCAAATGAAAAAATTCCTCATGACGACGAATTGCACTGGACCGGAGCCAACCAGAATTGGAATTACATGTGTGCCGACTGTCACTCCACCAATTTGCAAAAGAATTACCAACCACAAGATGATCGGTACGACACAACATGGACGGACATCGATGTGGCATGCGAAGCCTGCCATGGACCGGGGTCCCAGCATGTGTCTTGGGCAAAATCTGTGGAATCTAAAGATACAACCACTCACCCAGACGATTACGGCCTTTCCGTTCAATTCCCGGCCTTCTCCCCTCAGGATTGGCAAATCCAGCCGGGAAATGCCACAGCCACACAAAATACACCTTCCCCATCACGAAGCCAAATCGAAACTTGCGCCCGATGCCATTCACGACGCACCGCAATTTCCAAAGAATATGTTCCCGGTCAGCCCTTTTTAGATGGCTACCTGCCGACGTTATTAGAAGAACGCCTTTATCACCCTGATGGGCAAATAGATGAGGAAGTGTATGTTTACGGATCGTTCATCCAGAGCAAAATGTACCACCAGGGGGTGACATGCAGTGACTGCCATGAACCCCATAGCTTACAACTTCGGGCATCAGGGAATGCCCTCTGTACTCGATGTCATCTTCCTGAAACATTCGATCTGGCCACACACCATTTTCACAAAGTGAGTTCAGCTGGGGCACAATGCGTTGAATGCCACATGCCTCCCAAACACTACATGGTTGTTGACCCGCGGCGGGATCATAGTCT
>JAZFZJ010000220.1:0-18565 GCA_036443915.1 Nitrospirales bacterium | reverse complement strand
CTGCCCTCCTCATTCCTTCTTCAACCAAATTCTTCTCCTCAAGTCAAATCTTCAAACTTCTGGTCCCAGCTAAGTCACCCACAATGATAGGGGACGTCATCTTCAAGATTTGGGGGAGAAGATGGCTGGCGCATGACGGAATGAACTCAATTTTCTTCGGGATAGAAAGACATTTTATCCTGACGGCCAAGTTGCTCAAAGTCGGATTTAATTCTTGACCGTGTTTTTTGGGGGTTTGTTGAGATTAGCCTCGTGTTGGCTTCCGCGTTGGAGCATTTCCATCGCGGTTTTTCTTATAGTGGGAGTCGACGCCTCCCCTCCCAGCATTCTGGCGATCTCCATTTCCCGTTGAACGCCAGTTACCTGATGAACCTGGGTCAATGTTCGATCATCGCTTGAGGTTTTTTCCACAACAAACTGTACATGAGCCTGGGAAGCAATTTGGGGAAGATGCGTAATACAACAGACTTGGTGGAATTGCGCCAATCCACGCAAACGGGTTCCCATGGTCATTCCCGCTTCCCCACCCACTCCGCTGTCAATTTCGTCAAAAATTACCACGGGAACTTGATCGTTTCCCGCAAACACTGTTTTCAGCGCTAACATGATGCGAGATAATTCTCCACCAGATGCAATCCGACTCAATGGCATGGGGGGCTCTCCTGGATTAGGAGCGAGTAAGAGTTCGAGACGATCCATTCCCAGGGGACCGAAGGGATCCTCCGGGTTCGTTCGTTCAATATTGATTAGAACATCCATCGTTTCCATCTTGAGAGCCATGAATTCCCGTTTAATCTGTTGCACCAAATGCTTAGCAACTTTTTTCCGACGAGCAGATAACGCCAATCCTTGTGTGTTCATCAACTCAGCAGACCGATTCACATCTTTTTGCAGAAAGGCAATGTGTTCATCACTTTGCTGAAAAAAGGCTAGGTCTTCTTTCAAGGTTTTTGAGAATTCGAGTAGTTCTTCAACAGTCTTGTGATATTTCTTTTTGAGTCGTTGCAGACTAGCTAACCGACTATCAAGAACCTCCATTCGTTCCGGGTCATATTCTATTTGCGCACGGTACTCACGAAGATGATCGGTTACCTCCTGTAAGGCAATAGTGGCCGATTCCAACAACGGTTCCCAAGATTGTCCTTGATTATCGATTTGCCCAAGCTCCTGTATGCACCGGCGCACCTCTCCGAGTTGCCCAAGCACCGTTCGTTCACCTCCATACAACGCCTCAAAGGCTTGGTGAGATAATTCTCCCAATCGACCACTGTGCTTTAAGCGGTGATATTCCTGACTGAGCGCCTCTTCCTCACCAACCTGTAACTGCATCTTGGTTAATTCATCATATTGAAATTGAAGAACGTCCTGCCGATTGATTTGATCCTGAGTCTTCTGCACCAGTTCCCTCAAGGCTTTCTGCTTTTCCACCCACTCGGCGCGCGCTTGCTGATAGCCAGTCACGAGGTCACCAAGATCTCCAAAAGCATCCAACAACTTGAGTTGAGTCTTGGGTGACAACAGTGATTGCTGATCATGTTGTCCATGAATTTCTACTAATTGGTGCCCTATATCTTGAAGGGTTTGAAGCGGGGCGAGTTGCCCATTCAGGTAACTCCGATTTTTTCCAGCCCGTGAAAGAATGCGTCGAATGATAAGGTCAAGTTGGTCGGGAAAGAGAAACCCATCTTGACGCAAACTGGAGACTAGCGGGTGGGTGTCAGGAAGGGAAAAACTGGCTTCAAGCAGGGCCTCATCGGCACCAAACCGAATATGGTCAGAAGACGCCCGACCACCAACAAGTAAGAGGAGCGCATCAATCAACAGAGATTTGCCCGCTCCGGTTTCCCCCGTCAACACGAAGAAACCGGCTGGCAATTCAAGATGAAGTTGATCGATGAGAGCGAAATTGGAAATGCGCAGCTCGGTCAGCATAACACCGAGTCATCCGCCCGTCATTTCAAGCCGTTGCTGAGGAGGGAGATAAGAGGGAATCAATAACTTGTTTGAATTGTTGCTTGGGTCGCGCGCCCACAATTTTTTCAACCATCTCTCCCCCTTTAAAGAAGAGAATACTGGGGATACTCATAATTTGATATTTTCCGGCAACTTCTGGGGCTTCATCGGTATTGAGTTTCATCACTTTGAGGCGGCCCTGATATTCCTGCGCAAGTTCTTCGACGATGGGGCCGACCATTTGACATGGTCCACACCAAACGGCCCAGAAATCCACCATGACGATTTCTGGAGATTGAAGAACCTCTCCATCCCAATTCGATGCATCGGCTATGATGACAAGATCAGACACTGACTTCCTCCTTGGATAAATCCCACAAAATGACTGGACTCTGCGGGCATCCTAAAACTGCACTGAGGGAACTGTCAACAGCAGGGTTCGCATCCGTTTCCCTCTTGACAGAGAACCCCTTCGTTCAAAGTAGATCCCCCTTGTATAGACTTTACCAAAGCCATTCTGTAGGTACTCCCGCCCACCAGGAATCAGGATGAGCCTTTCTCCAGGCTGCCTGCTGAATCCATAATTCATCAGTCCGCGCTCGATTCAATCGGTTAGCCATTGCGGCGGTAATATCGAACTGCTGACGAATCCCTTCATGAATGAGTTCTTGTGCCATACGAGGCAGGACATTGGGTGGATCAATCAGATCAATTACCTCTCGTGCCGTCAAGTTCAAGGATAGTTGTGCAACTTTCACATAATCTTGTTGTTTCGCGAGATAGGCCAAATACCCATCAATTGCCTGATAGACATAGGCCAAATACACATAGGCTTCCACGGAGGGATTTCGATCGATGTTTCGTTGGCAGGCCTCTATCGCTCGTCGATAATCACCTACTACTAAAAAAACCTTGGCACGTGAGAGGTGTTCATTGGTCGTCCTATGAGCCGGCTCTGCTTGTGTCTCCATGCCCTGCAACGTTCCTATACCTCCCATCACAAGAACCGCTGCTACCCCCAGGCACCACACAAACCAACGGGTACTATGCTTTAAAGATGCTTCGCGCATCCCTCACCTCCATTAAGAAATCCACTAATTTTCAATGACTTTCCATGAATTTCCAGGACCCTCAACACCGTGGTTCAGGGTTACCTGAGGTTTTTACCGAAGGGTGTCATGTTTCCTTGCAGTTCCATCTAGCCTATATTCTTTTTATTTTTCAATACGTTTAAAGAAATTAACCTTTTGAGAGTCCTGTTGTCCTGTACCCAAACCACGACACCCATCTATTTTTAGGCCCCTCCGATCTGCAGGTGCTGAGAAAACCCTTTCACTAAATTTATCACACCCACAACAACTTCATAAAATCTCCATGGTCGGATAGGCTCACTCAACTTTGGCATATCCCTTGCGAACGCTGTTTCCCCATGTCCCTATCACTATGCCCCAAGCAACCTCAAACGCCATGAAAACCCAAAGACCAAGCTTTACCCTCATCCTGAAACACCTGATGAAACGAAACAGTGCCCCGTTTCACTATACCATCATGATCGGCTTTGGAGCTGTGTTCCTCTGCTTACTGCCCATATCACTTACCCGGGCCACTTCCAGCGATGTCGCATCAGTTCTTTCATCCCCAACCTCATTCACAGAAACCCCGCCAGCCTTCAAATTCACACACAACGATGATATTTTAGCGGCCCTCACGATTTATCTTGAAGCACGAGGAGAAAGTTTTGCAGGGAAAATGGCCGTAGCAGCAGTTATCCGCAATCGAATGTCCCATAAATATCAGAGTGATGGAACCGTGAAAGGCACAGTCCTTCGCGCAAAACAATTTGAGCCTTGGATTAGGCGCACACCAGAAGACCTGACTTTTAACCCCAATAATCGCAAGATGCAAGAATGTTTATTGGCCTGGAACCTTGTACAAGATGGAAGGAACGTGGTGGATGGAGCGGTATTGTTTTATAATCCACAATTGGTGAGAACCCCCAAGTGGGCTCGAGTGTACCAAAAAGTGGCTAAAATTGGCGGACACGCGTTTTTCATCAAACATAATATTTAACTATAGACCCGAGAAGGCTGAGCTTTCCGTAAATTTTTGGGACGATTTTTCTTTTGTCCTCCATTTTCAATATTTTCTAATTCTATGCGTAAGGTTCGGAGGGCTCCCGAATGGATCCGACAGACTCCCGACTCGGTCAGCCCCATCCGGCCACCAATTTCTTTCATCGTCATCCCTACATGATAATAGAGCTCTAACACTTCTTGTTGGCGTTGGGATAAGGTGATCAGAACCGCCTTTAAGGCCGTTTTCATTTCTGCATCGGCACAGGCTATAAACGGGTCCTGATAGTCGATATCCGGTAACACATCTCGAAGAGTACTTCCTTCTTCCCCCTGACCGACGGGTTCATCCAGGCTGACCAGTCTGGGATCACATCCGGAAAACCCCTCTAACTCTTCGAGAGAAATTCCCAATGTCTTCGCTAATTCCTCAGTGCTGGGCGGTTCCCCTTTTTTCTGCATATGCTCATCAACCGTCTGTCGGATGTGTTCTCGACGTGATCGAACTGATCGCGGGACCCAGTCCATCGCACGAATTTCATCCAACATCATGCCGCGAATCCGATATTCGGCAAAAGTCCGAAATTTGATGTCCCGAGACGGATCATAGCGTTTTAGGGCACTCAATAACCCCATGGCCCCTGCGCTGGTTAAATCTTCGATATCCAAAGAGAACGGATTTTTGATCGCCATGGCTCCAGCCATTCGCCGAATAATGGGAAGAAATTCTTCAAGAAGAGCGGTAATGTTTTCTTGATCGAATGAGGAAGGAATCTCCTTCGCCCCTTCTCCCACCGAAGCCATCGACTTTGGAGAAGAAGAAATCGCCACGGCAACTTCAACTGCCGGTTCGTTGGAATGTTGTGCTTGTTCGTTCATGGCTTGGCCTTTCCTTGATGACCAAAAAAAAACGCCCAATTTCGAGAAAAGGGCGCATGAACGAACGCACGTCAGAATACTTCCAGTTCGGTAACCAGACGAACCCCGAAATCATTGTCCTCTCAGGGTCTCTTGGCTTTGCGCCCTACCCTCGCGGATAGTTTGCCCTTGTCACCTGTTCAATCAGTTATTCGATAATAAACACCTCTTGGCTTCTGAACCCGGAGTCGCCGTTATTATTCCCAACAATCATCGTATCTTCTCCTACGTTTCCTGATGCTGTGCTTGTGTTATCGGGCCTGCTCTTTTCAGAGTTAAGAAAAAACTTGCGCGATTAGGGGAAAAAACGACAAATTCATACATTGGGGCCTATACAAAATTAACTCTCCACACCGACTCCTCTCAATAAAAATGAATCCGTATCATCTTCGCAAGCAAGATGATGATCAACCCTATCGCAACTTTAAAAACAAATTGACCCCAATCATGAAAAACATCACTGTGGCGATCCAACTTCCAACAACTGGCAGCAACGCCCCATTCCGTCCCAACACCACGCCGACCGAATGCGCCGCCCAAAACAGAAACCCAATGGCCAACGTTTGGCCAAGCCCTTTGGCCACACCCACTCCACGAACCCCACTTCCCCGAAAACTGATCGAGATCCCTAATACAGTCATAACTAAGGGAACAATGGAAAAAGCAATGCGCGACCAGTAATTGGTCAGAAAGCGATGCGGACTATGCCCATCTTTCATCACGCGTTGCACATAATCATGTAATTGGTACAGAGTCATGTGTTCAGGGGACTGCGTGAGCCAATTTTGAAAATCTTTCGGGGTAAGAGGCAGAGAAAGAGTTCGACGGGGCTCCTCGACGACCTGCATGTGATCCAAATTATCCAACTGCCGTTGAACCACTCCCTCCATCACCCATTCACCTTGCGAAAACGTGGCCCCTTTCGCCTCCACAATCTCAGTGAGACGAAAGGGCTCTCTCAGCACGTATTGCTGCAGGCCCTTCAAACGAGTACCACCCTCTTCAACCGAGTCAATTTGCAAGAGGTGGGTCTGATTCACACGAAGCCATAAACGGTCAGGGGTAAATAACAACGGTTCAGGTTTCTGTTCGATCAATACCGATTTCACATATTCGGCTTTCATATTGGCTAGGGGAATGAACACGGCCGTTAAGGCCAAGGCCACCACGCTCACAATCGCTCCAAAAGCCAAAAATGGCCATGCAATTTGATAAAAACTTAATCCACAACTGCGCATGGCAGTTATTTCACGAGTCCGATTCAGTCCCCCCACGGTTAAGATCGATGCCATTAAGGCAGCTAACGGCGCCAACAAATACGTTATTTCAGGTATCCGGTAGAAAAAGAAACTTAAGACCACCACCAAATCCGCATCATATTTGAGAAATTTCCTCAGCTTTTCAAAAAAATCCACCACCAGATAAATCGTCAAAACCGTGACCAGGCAGAGCAGAAAAATCCGGCTAAACTTTCCAAATACATACCAAAAAATTTGCTTCATCATCTCAATCCCGACGAAAACCCTACCTTATTGTTTCCGGGCTTGGTTTAACATCCATACCGTCAGTACGGCCAGTACAACATTGGGAAACCACGCACCAGCAAATGGAGAAATAATCAAGGTGGTGACCAAAAATTGTCCCAACACATTGAGCATATAAAATCCGATCACCACCAATACCCCAATCGCAAACCCACCGGCTTTTCCTGACCGTTTTGACACAATTCCAACTGGTACCCCTAAGAGCCCCAACACAAAGGTAGCCACGAGAAAGGCGATATCTTTGTGATACTCCATGAGTCGTCTGAGCGTGCCAGAATCCTTCCCATCTGAAGCCTCCAGTTTTTGAAGGAGCTCTTCATAACTCTTTCGCTTTGCCTTGGCTTTGGCAGATCGAAACGGAGAAGGCAGCCAAAAATCATAGGTGCGGAAGCCAACCCGGTGAAAACTATAGGCATCTTTGGGAATCTGATGAATGGCTCCATTAAACAGGCGAATGCCAAATTGTTGCTGCTCATTCTGTTTGAGCATCTGAAACTTCTCAGCCACAACGATTAAGGGTTTGGCGGGATTTCGTTGATCAGAAATAAACACGCCGTTGGTTAGGGCGGAGCTATGATTCGTATGGGGGACATACACCATTAATCCGGGGATCGGTTCGTTAAAGACACCGGAATCCACAGCAAGGATCATTTCATCTTCAATGACACTCAGTGCCAATGTTTTTAACGACACACTCGACCAAGGCTGACCCCATTGGGAAAGAACCATTGTCAAGACAAACACCATTCCCGAAAACCCCACCACCGGAAAGTTGATGCGCCAAAAGCTGACCCCCGCTGCCCGGAGCGCAATAATTTCGTTATCAAACGACATGCGATTAAAGGCCGAAATCGTGGCAATCAGGCAGGCAATAGGAAGAGTGAGGACCAGAAATGAGGGGAGCAAATGCATCACAATTGCGCCCAATGAGGCCAAACTAATGCCTCGGGACACCACTAAATCCACCAGGCGTAACATTTCTTTCGTAAAAATAATAAAGCACAGCCCTACCAGGCTGGCCCAAAAGGGTCGAAGGAGTTCGAAGAAAATGTACCGGTCGAGAAGTCTGATCAACTCACTGGACGGAAAGAATAAGATGAGAACAGGAGTTTATACATTAATTTGCATATGCCATCCAACTCAACAATCACCTTCGGTTCCACCAGAATTGACAAGAAAAGGCGTGGCTAGAGGATCGGAGGATGGGTCCTATTATGCTGGCATTTATTGACAGATTTTTCAAACTGTGCTACACCCTTGTTGATTTTGTAAAGGTTAACTTAGTGAAAGAACACCATGTTGGGAAGCCGAAAGAGGAATCATCTCCTTTTTCGGCTTTTTCTTTTACGCAAATGACATTATCCTTGAATATTCATTACCACCGACATCAAGGGAGGAACCATCGTGAGGAGCAAGGGAACCGTAAAATGGTTTAATGATCGAAAAGGGTTTGGCTTTATTCAAGTTGAAGGTGGGCAGGATGTTTTTGTCCATTATTCTGCCCTCCAAGAAGACGGATTTAAGTCCCTGAAAGAAGGGGAATCGGTAGAATTCGACTTGGTGGAGGGAGCCAAAGGCCCCCAGGCCGCCAATGTCACCAAATTTGGAATTGAGCAACCTTCATAGTTCTGGGATTTTTTTCCCCAAAAATGTTCGCCTGATCGTGGAGAAAAAGGGAGTTCTTTACTGCATAATAGAGAGAAAAATTCCTATTTGGGGCTACCAAGGACACCCTCGGCTCCACCAAATGTCTCTTTGTCTTTTTCTTCCGTTCAGACTTGGGTGTTTGTCTGTCCTGCCTTGACTTCCCTCTTTTTCACCTGATAAACTTTCTATCTAAGTCATTGTATTTATTGTAAAATTTTGCCTATGCCGTTCATCAGGCCTAATCATTTTCAGGGGAAAATATGACTACTAAACTTCTACACGGTCTCTTTCTTGGACAGTTACCCTACCGAAACACTCTCATAATTGAAAGTGAGGGTGAAGATTGGGGTGCCGGTCAAAGCCAGGAGGAGAATCTCCCACCTACTCCTTCCAATATACGAGCCATTCCTGATAACAACCGAATCACCATTACTTGGGACCCCGTCCCTCAAGCCCTGTACTACAACCTCTATTTCCTCACCACCAAAGGGGTCCAAATTAAACCCTGCGACCTGACTCGTCCGATAGCATCCCGAGAAGATTTTTTGGCAAAAGCGGGAATAACAAAAGATACCTCCAATTGTATTGAAGGAGCGGCATCCCCCTATGTTCACAACGATTTGGCCAATAACCTGTGCTACCACTATTCCCTCACCGCTGTGACAGAAGAAGGCGAGAGTCTGATTTCTGAAGAAGTGATGTCCATTCCCTCCCCCTATCTCCCCGTTATGCAATTCGGCTGTGAAGGGGTCGATGAGGGAGAATTTAAATCACCCACGGGCCTCGCCATTGATAAAGACGGCAATATCTATGTCGGCGATACAGACAATCATTCGGTCCAGAAATTTGACAAAACCGGAAAATTCCTGGCCCGCTGGGGGGAAGAACCGGATTCAATTGAGGGGCAATTCTATTATCCTCGTGGGATCGCGACCTCACCGGAAGGGGACGTCTATGTTGCAGACAGTGGCAATAATCGGATCCAAAAGTTTGATCCCGAAGGCAATATCGTTAATGCCTGGGGAAAGTTTGGTATGGCCTGGAAAGGGGCAGAGACGGGAAAATTTGACGTGCCCTGGGGGATCACCTCGGACTCCCATGGCAACCTGTTTGTATCTGACACCAGCAATGCACGGATTCAAAAATTCCTTCCTGATGGTTCCGCCGTTCTCACATGGGGGCGAGATGGGGGGTATGATGGCGCGTTTTTCTATCCGCGTGGCCTCGCCGTCGATTTTGTTGGAAACATCTATGTTGCCGATGAAGGAAATCACCGCATCCAAAAATTTGATTCACGCGGGAACTTTCTCCTGAAATGGGGAAAAGAAGGGAATGCCCCTGGCCAATTTAAGGGGCCTTGGGGGGTTGCTTGTGACCCGTTAGGCTATGTGTATGTGGTAGATAGTGGGAACCATCGGGTCCAAAAATTTGAATCCAATGGAACCTACCTCTCCTCATGGGGCAACCGCGGATTAACCGAAGGACAATTGAATTTCCCTTCTGGGATTGCCATCGATAAAGAAGGGTGCGTTTACGTGGTAGATAGTGGCAACCATCGGTTAACGAAATATGCTCCGACCGAAGAGGAGCTTACCCGAGGAACACAGCAGAAACCCAAAGCCACAGACCTTGGAGCGCCAATCAATCTTGCCGCTAAGCCTGGCGATACCGAAAACATCCTCAGTTGGCTGGAAGTCCCGGGGGCTGTGAGCTACAACCTGTATTTTAGCACCGACTCTGGTCTCCATATTGAAACTTCCACATTGATCGAGGGCGTGACCACACCCTTTATTCATAGCGGCCTGACGAACAACACGCCTTATTTTTATGCCCTGACTGCCGTCACCGAAGAAGGTGCCGAAAGCCAACTCTCCGAGGAAAAAACCGCGATCCCAGTCCTTATCGATGTGGCGGCCCCCCAAAACCCCGATATCGTTCTAAATCATGGGGCGTATATGACCAATAGCCCCGATATGGTGTCCACTATCTCTGCCAAAGACGTGGATAGTGGTGTGGCCGCCTATTTCATATCAGAAAATCCCATGACTCCCAGTGCGACCATGCCTGGCTGGGTTGAGGTTGAACCTGAAGAAAAATTTGGCGCGACCATTCCCTTTACCACCTCTCCAGGAGATGGGACCAAAACGGTCTACGTGTGGTTCAAAGACAACAACAACAATGTCTCCGTTCCAGCCAGTACCAACATCCTCCTCAATACCTCTGGATACCTCTGCGTTGGAAAGTGGGGAAAACCAGGGCGTGGTGCTTCGCTCCTCCATGGGGGCGAATTTATGAGTCCCATGTTTGGGATGGCCATTGATCGTCAGGGGGCACTCTTTGTTGTGGATAACGGTAACAACCGTGTTCAAAAATTCGATCGTTCTGGTAATTTCATCCTATTATGGGGAAATTTTGGTTCAGCCAACGGGAATTTCAATAATCCAACGGGCCTTGCCTGTGATGGCAGCGGCAATATCTACGTGGCGGACACCAGTAACCATCGGGTTCAAAAATTTGATGGGAAACTTGGACATTATTTGATGAAACTGGGATCTCGCGGTAATGGAGAAGGCCAATTCAATGCCCCGTGGGGTCTTGCTGTGGACCGAGTCCGTGGATATCTCTATGTCGTAGATAGTGCCAACTTTCGAGTACAGAAATTTGCTGAAACCGGTGACTTTATTATGCAATGGGGCAGTTTTGGCAATGGGGACGGCCAATTTTATTTCGCGAGAGGCATTGCTGTAGATCAAACTGACGGAACCGTGTACGTCGTTGATATGGGAAACCACCGAGTTCAAAAATTCGATACCAGCTCAAACGTCCTCCCTCAGTTACTGACTAAGTGGGGAGGAGGCATCGGACCAGGACATGCCAGCAGTGCCCAAGCCCAACAGCCCGGACAATTCCGTTCTCCATGGGGAGTGGCTATCGACGAATCGGGAGACATTTTTGTCAGTGACACCGGAAATCAACGTATTCAAAAATTCGACCGTGATGGAAACTTTATTACTCAATGGGGCGGATTTGGCACTAATGATGGCCAATTTAACTTTCCGTATGGATTGAGCGTGGACAGTCGCGGACATGTCTTTATTGTGGATAGCGGAAATATGCGTGTTCAACAATTTATGCCTGCCGAAGAAGCCGAAGACCATTTCCAAGAAGAAGAATCTCTGGCCTTCATTCCCGAGGCGGCAGAATAGCCCATGTAAACCCGGATGTTTCATACCAAACAAGGCAAGACCACTATTGCAACAACCAACGATGGCGGTAATGATTAACGCCCCCTGCAAAATTTGAAACATTGCCAAATTTCCAACCGCGATCACTTACCTGACGATCCCGTCAGTGTCGCAACAGTCTTGTTTCACGGATTCGACCAGACCATAGAAAGTGCGCGTTGACTGCACTTCCGAAGAATTTTATGATGGGGAAATTTTTCTTCTTGGCCTGGAGAAAAAAACCGGACTTTTTGCCACACCCTAACCGAGCAGAAGCCTAGGTCATGTGGGAGAACCACCTCAGGATTGGATTAACCTTTGACGATGTGGTGTTATTGCCACGTCGTTCCAATATCCTTCCAGCCGACGTCGAAACCTCCACCCAACTCACTCGAAAAATTCGCATTAATATACCCCTACTCAGTGCAGCAATGGACACGGTCACCGAAGGACGGCTGGCTATCGCCTTAGCCCGCGAAGGAGGGATAGGAATTATCCACCGAGCTCTTCCTCCAGACAAACAAGCCGCAGAGGTCGATAAAGTCAAGAAATCTGAAAGTGGGATGATTCTTTCCCCTATTACTATTTCCCCTGACCATACCCTCCGTAAGGCTCTCCACCTGATGTCCACCTATCGAATCTCAGGCATTCCTGTGACCAAGGGTAGAAAATTGGTGGGCATTTTGACCAATCGAGATCTTCGTTTTGAAAACCGGTTGGACCTGAAAGTCGGCCAGGTCATGACCAAAGAAAAGCTAATCACGGCC
The DNA here is from genome assembly GCA_036443915.1 of Nitrospirales bacterium. Lineage (GTDB taxonomy): Bacteria > Nitrospirota > Nitrospiria > Nitrospirales > UBA8639 > Nitrospira_E. Next base: position 6,440 of record JAZFZJ010000220.1, on the reverse strand, counting down.
CCGGAAGGTACAAGCTTAGAAAAAGCTCAAACCATTCTTCATGAACACCGGATTGAAAAGCTTCCCGTGGTCAATGATCAATTTGAATTACAGGGGCTCATTACCATTAAAGATATTCAAAAAAAGATCGAATATCCTTTTGCCTGTAAAGACGGGCATGGACGACTTCGAGTTGGAGCGGCCATTGGAGTGGGCGCCGATGTAGATGAACGGATTGAACGTCTGACCAAAGCTGGCATTGACGTTCTTGTCGTGGATACTGCCCATGGACATTCTCAAAGTGTACTTGACCAGGTGAAAGCCCTTAAGGTGCAGCATCCTGATTTGGAAATTATCGCAGGAAATGTGGCCACTCCTGAGGCAACATTGGATCTCATCGATGCTGGAGCAGACGCCATCAAGATTGGAGTTGGACCAGGTTCGATTTGTACCACTCGTATCGTTTCAGGGGCAGGCGTTCCCCAACTGACGGCCGTGGCCGATTGTGCCATTGTTGCAAAAGAACATCAGGTCCCCCTTATTGCTGATGGGGGCATCAAATATTCTGGCGATTTGACCAAGGCTCTTGCCGCTGGAGCGTCTTCCGTTATGATCGGGTCCCTATTTGCGGGAACAGAAGAATCGCCTGGTGAAACCGTGCTGTATCAGGGTAGAACCTACAAAGAATACCGAGGAATGGGCTCACTTGGAGCGATGGAACGTGGCGGGAAAGATCGGTACTCTCAGGAAGGTTATGAATCTACGAAATTAGTGCCTGAAGGGATTGAAGCGCGGGTCCCGTTTAAAGGGAATTTGTCCGTGCTGGTTTATCAACTCGTTGGGGGCTTGAAAGCAGGTATGGGGTATTGTGGGTGTCGAACGATCCCGGAACTTCAACGAGAAGCTCGATTTCTTCGGCTCACCTCTGCAGGCCTTCGGGAAGCCCATGTGCATGATGTCATCATTACGAAGGAGGCCCCAAATTATCGGGCTGACTAGGCCGGCTTCTCTCTAGGGAATCCAGGTTTTATGCACGCCCCTCACGCCTATGCCGCCTCATCACGACACCATTGTCATTCTGGATTTTGGATCGCAGTATACCCAACTCATTGCCCGACGAATTCGTGAATTTCACGTCTATTCCATTGTTCTACCGGCCAACGCAACGCTCCAAGATATCCTGGCCTATCGCCCCAAAGGCATTATTTTCTCAGGGGGACCGGCAAGTGTCACCCAGGCCCATTCCCCCAAAATAGACAGCCATCTTTTTGAGTTAGATCTTCCCATCCTGGGAATTTGCTATGGGATGCAACTGCTTGCCCACCAATATGGCGGCACCGTCAATCCAACACCTCATCGAGAATTTGGCCGAGCAGACGTATTCATTGATGACGCCAGCGATTTATTTATGGGATTGGAGACCGCTACCGCTTCTCCGGTCTGGATGTCGCATGGAGATTCGGTAGGGCAACTTCCTCCAGGATTCCAAACCATTGCCCATACTGCCCATGCACCAATCGCAGCGATAAAAACCCTGCAAGGCTCACAACGACTCTTTGGTATTCAATTTCACCCGGAAGTTGTGCATACCCTTCACGGGTCGACCATTCTCCAAAATTTTTCTCGCCACATCTGCCACTGTGAACCCACCTGGACCATGGGGTCATTTATTGACCAAGCCGTCACGGACATTCAAAAAAGGGTGGGGAAGGGAAAGGTCATGTGTGCCCTGAGTGGAGGTGTCGATTCCACCGTCGCCGCCGTGTTAACCCACCGGGCCATCGGCGACCAATTAACCTGTCTGTTTATTGATAACGGCCTCATGCGAAAACATGAAGTAGCCCAATTACAAAATGTCTTTAACTCTGCCTACCACATGGACGTCCGCATTGCCAATTATGGTGCAGCATTCCTCACGACCCTAGGACGGACCACAGATCCGGAACGCAAACGAAAAATCATTGGCCGTCAATTTATAAAAGCTTTTGAACAGGAAGCGGTCTCCCTCGGAACCGTCAATTTTCTTGTTCAGGGCACGCTCTATCCCGACGTCATCGAAAGCCTCAGTGTCAAGGGGCCCTCTGCCACGATAAAAACCCACCATAATGTGGGGGGCTTGCCGAAACGCATGAAATTCAAGCTCATTGAACCTTTCCGTGAACTCTTCAAAGATGAGGTGCGCCAATTAGGGCTTGAACTGGGCTTGCCGGATGACATTGTTTGGCGACAACCCTTTCCTGGACCGGGCTTGGCCATCCGTATCATGGGCTCGGTCACCCCGGAACGCTTGGCCATTCTGCGAGAAGCCGATGCCATTGTTCGAGAAGAAATTGATCGAGCAGGCCTCTCCAAAGCCATTTGGCAATTCTTTGCCATCCTGCTACCAATTCAAACGGTTGGTGTCATGGGTGACCAACGAACGTACGAATCTGTCATCGCCATCCGGGCCGTGACCAGTACGGATGGCATGACAGCAGACTGGGCGATAATCCCACCTGAGGTGTTAGGGAAAATGTCGAACCGGATCATCAATCAAGTGCCGGGAGTAAACCGAGTCGTCTACGATATTAGCTCGAAACCTCCGGCCACCATTGAATGGGAATAATGATGTCTTCAGCACCACCAACCATTCGTTTACAAAAGCTCATTGCCCGTTCTGGGATTACTTCCAGACGAAAAGCGGAAGAATTGATCCGGCATGGACAGGTGACGGTCAATGGTCAAACAGTCATGACACTGGGCACCAAAATTGATCCCGCTCAGGACCATGTCAAGATTGATGGGCGCCACCTGAAGCCCCAGCCACCGGATACGTTTCTCATTCTGAACAAACCAATGGGATATCTTTCCACTTTACATGATCCGATCGGGCGTCCCACGATTAAGGCCCTAGTCCCCAAACCGTCTTTACGCTTGTTTCCCGTTGGCCGGCTGGATTATGACAGTGAAGGCTTACTCCTGCTGACCAATAACGGCGATATCGCTCAAGCCTGCTTGCACCCAACGTATCATGTGCCAAAAACTTATAGGGTTAAAATTAAAGGAGTCTTGGCTGACAAGGAAATCCAACAACTCCGCCATGGACTCACGTTAGATGACGGCCCCACGGCTCCAGCGAAAGTTAGAAAAGCGGGCAAGGCCGAGGCCAATTCATGGGTCGAGATCACGATTCATGAGGGGCGAAAGCATCAAGTGAAACGCATGTTCGAAAAAATCGGCCATCCAGTCATACGACTAAAACGTGTTCAATTTGGTCCCCTCAATCTCGGCACGCTCCACCCAGGGAAGACACGTTACTTGACGGACCAAGAAGCGAATGACCTCCGCCAGCTTCTCACCAATATTGGAACCCCAGGCCCATTCCAACAGAAAAAACGTCGTGGTCGGACGAGGCCTTCTACCCTTCTCACGGGCCAGAGACAGCCACAAATGCCAAAAAAAAGTTCCCACGATAAGTACTAAGGAATCGCACCCTTAGGCTATCAATGATTGATGCTTTTTTATCCATACAGACAAGGAACCTTTATACTTACTAGTAAGAAAGGGAATTCTTGGTGAACCGAACCCATCATTGCGGTGAATTATCCTTGCCTGAAGTAGGCCAAACCGTCACCCTAGCCGGCTGGGTGGCTAGTCGTCGGGACCATGGTGGGGTCATTTTTATGGATCTGCGTGACCGTTATGGCCTGACCCAAATCGTGTTTGATTCGGAACAGCAACCTACTCTTCACCAATTGGCCGATCGACTGCGGAACGAATATGTCATCTCAGTATCCGGGACAGTGACCGTCCGCCCTGAGGGCTCGGAAAATCCTCATCTGCCCACCGGTGGGATTGAAGTTCGAGCCACTGCCCTCGTCCTCCTCAATGAAGCTAAGCCACTGCCTTTTTCCATTGAAGATGACGTCCATGCTTCTGAGACCCTTCGTTTAACTCATCGCTATTTGGACCTTCGTCGACCACGAATGCAACAACTGCTTCAACTGCGCAGTCAGGTTTCCCATTTGGTTCGCCAGTATCTCCACAACCAACAATTTCTTGAGGTGGAAACGCCCATCTTGACCAAAAGCACGCCGGAAGGAGCCCGTGATTATCTCGTTCCCAGCCGGGTGAATCCCGGAGAATTTTTCGCCTTGCCCCAGTCTCCCCAACTTTTCAAACAAATTCTCATGATTGGTGGGGCCGATCGCTATTTTCAAATTGCACGTTGCTTTCGGGATGAAGATTTGCGGGTAGACCGACAGCCAGAATTTACCCAGATTGATCTTGAGATGTCCTTTGTGGATCGTGAAGACGTGATGCACCTCGTCGAACACATGGTTCGCATGATTTTTCAAGAAACCCAAAAAATTGATCTTCCTCAACCCTTTCCTCGCGTAACCTTCGAAGAGGCCATGGGGCGCTACGGGACGGACAAACCTGACTTGCGGTTTGACCTTCAATTGCAAGACCTCAGCTCGTTTGCCAAAACATGTGATTTTCAGGTCTTCCGCCGGGCTGTCGAAAGTGGAGGGATGGTCAAAGGGCTGGTCATTCCAGGAGGTGGGTCCTTTACGAGAAATCGCATCGATAATCTTGTCGACACGGCTAAGGATTTTGGGGCAAAGGGATTAGCTTGGGTCAAAATCAGTGAGGATGGAAACCTTGATTCCTCCATTGCGAAATTTCTGAATACCCAAGCCTTACGAGAAGCCCTTCCCACGGCGCAACCTGGGGACCTTCTCATTTTCGTGGCAGATCAGAGCCATACGGTTCACCAAGTCTTAGGTCGTCTTCGACTTCTGCTGGGCGAGGAACTCAAACTCATCGATCACAGTCGGTGGGAACCGCTGTGGATCATAGATTTCCCAATGTTCGAGTATGACGAAACCACGAACCGATTTGTGGCCCTCCACCATCCCTTTACTTCACCCTACGGAGAAGACATACCACTTTTGGAAACCCATCCTTTACAAGCCAAAACCCTCGCCTATGATTTGGTGTTAAATGGATTTGAACTAGGGGGAGGCAGTATTCGAATTCATACATCACACCTTCAGGAAAAAGTCTTTGATTTACTCAAAATTTCTAAAGACCAAGCTCGGGAAAAATTCGGATTTCTGTTGGAGGCGCTGGAGTCCGGGGCACCCCCTCATGGGGGCATTGCCTTGGGGTTGGATCGGTTGGTGATGTTGTTAGGTCAGACCGCGTCGATTCGCGAAGTCATTCCTTTTCCCAAAACTCAAAAAGTTCAATGCTTGATGACCGAGGCCCCCTCGGCAGTCACTCCTGAGCAACTCCAAGAACTGTCGATTCGAACGACGGCAAAAAAACCTGAGTCCACGTCTTAAACCTTCAGGACATCCAAAACAATGGAATGCAGTCCGGTAGCTCCATCGGGTTGAGGCCTCGTGATCTCGGACGTCTGAACTTTTCCTTGAGCATCGATCGCTCGGACAGCCACCATATGTTTCCCTGTCTGTGGGGCTGTCCAATCGTAATTCCAAATGACCCACGTATAGGGGGAAAGAGGCGGTTCCAATTCGGCTGTCACCCAACTCTTTTCTTGATCAAAACTCAGTTGGACTTCGCGTATAGTCTCCGGACCACCAAAGGCCACCCCTCGCAATCGGTGTTGAAGTCCCGGTAACGACTGATAGTGCCCAGGGCTATCAACGCGCGAAAAAATATGAATGGTGCCATCATCCGTCCAGCCTTTTTGTTGCCAATACCCTTTATGGTCACCGTTATACACTTCAATTTCCGTAATCCATTTCACATTTTTAATTCCATAAAGCCCAGGAACAATCAGGCGCACGGGATATCCATGATCTTTGGGAAGTTTTTCTCCGTTCATCAAATAGGCCAACATCACATCATCTTCCATGGCTCGAGAAAATTGAATACTGTCATGATACCCATCCGCTGCACGAAAAATGACCTCCCGTGCTGTGTCTCCGTCAGCCCCAACCTCTTGGAGCAACCGTTTCAGCGAAATTCCGCGCCACATGGCGGTCCCCAAACTACTCCCGCCGGGAAGTGTATCAATACACATGAGGGTAACCGCTTGATCAAAGGACTCGCGATTCAAGAGGTCGCGCCATTTCATCACCAAAGGATTTTCAACGGCTCCTTTAACCACCATTTTCCATTGTTCCACATCTAAATCCCGAGTGAAATTGTACGAGGCATCCATAAAATTAACGGTATAGAATTCGTCGTTGGGAGTAAAATACACCGTCTCTCTGGGAGGCACCGCAAACATCGACCCAAAATCACATCCCGGGAGGGCCAATCCGGCCGAAACAAGGCCTCCGAGTTTAAACAAGGCTCGACGAGAAATCGGCAAGGAAAATGAGGGGGGCTGAGGGGATAGCATAAATGATGAGTGTATTATCCAACACTCTTAGAGAATGGGCAAGACGTACAGGAATTTGATTAAAGACCGTTGTCTCTTCTTATAAATGGCATAAAAATCACTA
>JAZFZJ010000219.1:0-4394 GCA_036443915.1 Nitrospirales bacterium | reverse complement strand
TGAGCTTGATGGTACTTGTCTTTACTGGAGCCTCGCAATTATTGGATGAAAGCGGCTCAGCTCGAATTGAAACCAATTGGGGCCTGATCATGATGCTCAAACTCTTTGTGTTTGCCATCGTCGGTGGATTGATCTTTATCCATGATCTTATTTTGGATCCCTATAGTAGAATCGGCAAAAGCCAAAAAGGAGAAGGGCAGTTGCTCATGTTTTCTGGAAAGGTGGTGTGGGTCCAACGAGCGATTTTAATTTTAAGCCTGGGAGTCCTTTTCATCGCGGTGTATTTGACGGCGATGTGACCATAAAAAGCCTTGTCACCTCTCCAGCGGACCTGAGTCCCCTGCAGCACACAGGACCTGATTAAAAATTCTGTCAAAAATTTGTTAGTCATTATATTGCAAAGCAGAAGACTTTTTCCTCTCTTTGGGGACTCCTTTGAAACCAACCATAGCCGGGACGCGTCTTTTCAAAAAGAAGTGGTAGGATGAGGGGAAATGACCTGGTTGCGGTGGAGCCATAAAAAGGATGGGCATACAGGTGGGTAAATGGTGGAGTTGACTCGTGAGGACATTTTACGACAACTTCGTGAAAGGATTGTGGCGTTCGCGACATCACGTGGATCAAGAGAGGGAGCTGAAGATCTAGCTCAGGATGTTCTGATGGTCTTACATGAAAAATATTCCCACGTGACGGAACTGACCGAGTTGGTTCCGCTGTCGTTTCAAATCCTTCGGTACAAAATGCTGGATCGCCATCGCAAAACATTCCGGCGGGGGGAATATAACCAGGAGTCGGTGGATGACCAGCCGATAGTGGATCCCCGAGATGATCCTTCTGTGCAAGCGGAGCAAAAAGAACGGGTTGCGCAGTTCATCGCGACGTTACAGCAATTGGGTGAACGTTGTCGGGAACTGTTTCGTCTCAAATTAGAAGGGAATAGCTTTCCGGAAATTCAACAGATCTTGGGGGAGCGTTCGATTAATACCATTTATACATGGGATTCACGGTGTCGGAAGCAGCTCCTCGCGCTCATGGGGGGACGTTGGGAAATGATCCCCTTGGTGGATGAAAACAAACCCGGTAAAAAGGAGACGGTTGGCTAATGCCCAAGTCATGGGAACAGGTGCTGGGCGGATATGCCACGAATACGCTGACGGAAGAGGAAAAGCGTCACTTATTTGAGGCGGCTCTGAACGATCAAGCCTTATTCGAGGCGCTTGCAGATGAGGAAGGTTTGAAAGCCATGCTGGCCGATCCTGAGGCACGGCAGCGAATTCTAGCCAGTCTTCAGAAGCAACCAATCCCAGAAGCCTCCGTCTCATCGCAAGGTTCATGGTGGTCGTGGTTCCGCCAACCCTCTCACCTGGCATGGGCAGGAAGTTTGGCCACGCTGGCGTTGGCCGTAGTGTTTGGCTGGCAATTTGAAAAAGAATGGGGTCCTTTGGTGAAGGAACAACAAGAGTTCGAGATGACCACTTCCAAAGATGACGAGGCTTCGCCTTCCCCTGAGCCGTTGTTGGAGGAAACAGATCGAATAAAGGTCCCGGAGAGATTTGCTAGCCAGTCGGAGCCTGTTGGGCTCCCACCGATGAGAGCTGAGGCTCCTCAATCGAAGAAACCCACGGCCGCTAAAGAAGATCTCGATCGTCTGAGGCAGGTCCCGGCTAAAGTCCTATCAGATAGTGTCGTCAAAAAAGAGGCAACCAAAGCCCGGAAGCTGAAGGAAAAACGACGAGTGGCTCCGGCTCCCAAGCGTGCCTTCGTTCAGGAGACACCTAAGGAGGAACAGTTCATGGCTCCATCGGTGGCTATGGCTCCCGAACCCCAAGGGAGTTTTCAACCAGCATCCGAGGTGGCTGCCTTTGACGAAGAGGTGGAACGAGCAGCGGGTCCGTCCGCTCCTCGTCCCCAAGACCTGTTTTATGCTCAAACCGATCGAAGGGGAGATGAGGTTCAAGAAACCGTGGGAGGCATGCGGGGTCAAGCGTTATTGGGTAGGGTGTCGCCTGAACAACAAGGGGTTTCACCAGAAGGAATTTTGGGTGGCATGATTAATCGAGATACCCTACACGATTTTTCTGTGGAGGGGGCAAGAGGCATTCGATACAGAGTGGTTAGGGAAACCGCAACGGAGGCAGATGGAGAGCGAAGTCAGGTGGTAGAGAGGAAGAAAGCCGATCGGCTTGTTCTGGAAGTCAATATCCCAGGGTATCTCTATGTTTTGGTTTCCCTAGGAAATGGCAAATGGCAACAGCTTGTGCCGATCTCATTTGGTCAGGTGGGGAAAGCAGAAATGGGGATGACAGTGCTCCCCCATCAGCCGGTAGAATTCTCACTGGCTCAGCTGTCCCAAGGTGACCAAAAAGCTTCTGCTTCACGGCTAACGGTCTTGTTGTCCCCCACGCCCGTGGTGGAATTAAGCAGGTGGATCGGAACGGAACAAGACAGGCCAGAGCTCGAAGCCTTTGTGAGCGAACGGGTGGGTGATGCAATCTATGTCGTAGATCGGAGTCCAAAGCCCACTGAACCGTTTCACGTAGAGATTCTTGTGAGAAAATAAAGAAGGATTGTCATGGCTAATCAAGAGCAATTGGAATTGATCAAAGAGGGCGTGGAGGCTTGGAATGCTTGGAGAAAGGCGAATCCTTCGATTCGCATTGATTTAAGCAGCGGGAATTTTTCAGGGATGAATTTGGCGGGAATCGATTTGGATGGTGCAAACCTTCAGGATGTCAATTTCAATAAGGCTGATTTGTCAAAAGCTCGGTTGTCCGGCGCGAATCTTGTGGAGTCAAGCCTCATGGAGGCTAATCTGACCGAGGCCAACCTCACCAATGCCAATGTCAATGAAGCGGATCTTCTCAAAACCATTCTGACCCGTGCGAACCTCACAAGAGTACATCTAGCCAAAACGGATCTGACGACGGTAGATGCTTCCCAAGCCAATCTCACGGAAGCCGATCTTCACTTAGCCAATTTGCAGGGTGCCAAACTCGTCGGGGCGAATTTAGAAGGGAGCAATCTTCGAGAGGCTAAGGTGGTTCAAGCTGACCTGGCCGAAGCGAATATACGTAATGCTGATCTTGCACAGTCAAACTTTCAACAGGCGAATCTTCAGAATGCGGATATCGAAAAGGCTTCATTGATTAAAACAAATTTTCAAGAGGCCAACCTGCAAGGTGTGGAAAACGCTACGATCGTACAAATGTCCAAGGCCCGGTCTTTTTGCCATGCTCAACTTGATCAACCAATCAAAGACCAGCTTCAACAGAACTATCCCCACCTCTTTGAGTAAGCCTGATCAGGCAGTTTTCAAAACCATAGTGTTGTAACCCTCTGATAGGCACATTCCTAATCCCTTTCCAAATTTCCCCTCCTTATGTAAGGGGCTTGGTTCCGAAGAGGAACCAAGTATTTCGGGGGGTGTAGAAGGCCCGACGCCTTTGGGGACTCAGCAAGCTAGGGTGAGGAGGGGGGAGCGTCATTCGCGAAACTACATATTCACCCTCACCTCACTCCTCTCCCTGCACAGGGAGAGGAAGTAGTTCGCAGGGTGGGCACTCCCCCCGAAAATTGATCGTGGTGGCCAGTACTTCTCCGAACAATTGGGTCATTCTGGCAAGCGGTTAGCCGGAATCTACTCTTTTCCCCGTTGGTGAAGGAAATGCCTGCCAACAACTTGCAGGCATGACGAAAAAGATCATTGGGCGGTACACCAGGCACAGCCCACCAGGACTATGCCCTTTTCTATTTCCCTCTCCCAAATTGGTGAGAGCGCTAGGGGGAGGGGACTCATGCCAAAGTCCAACAGACTGTTGCTGAGCTGAATCGGTTCTCCTTCCCCTCAATCATTTGTTTTTCCAACCTTCGGACAACACCCATCCCACAATTTATCGTAAGCGGGTCTAACCAATAGCTTCTCATGGGATGAGAGAAACAATTTGACCTCATTCTCCGACTCCAATGGGGATACCTGGAACTCAAATAAGAAATACATAGTGGGAATGGGTTGAAGTTATTTGGGGATTCTGGCCAAATGACCCCGTTAAGGGAACGGAACGGATCAAGCCCTTAAAGTTCTTTCCAATCGAGAGGACTACCGAATTTTCTTTGAGAGGTTCGAATTTTTTTCCTTCTAATAAACTGGTAAGGAGTTAATACATGGAGAAATTCCTACGAGATCAAAATATTTCCCGAGTGTTAACGCCCGTTGGTGACAAGAATAAAAGTTGGCGACGTGTTCTTGACCGGTTCCGGGAGGGGGAACGCGGCATCACCCGCCAGTCGGTTGGGGAGGATGTGGTTAAGGCCATTCAGCGGATGTTCGTGTTTTTGGGGTACTCCACCTCCTCTACGGGTGCTTTTATCATTGATGGCGATTTCGGTCGTGGGAC
>JAZFZJ010000218.1:0-28774 GCA_036443915.1 Nitrospirales bacterium | reverse complement strand
GTGTTTCAGGTAGGGGTTCTTCTTTGATAATCTGAACACTCTTGATGGAGCGTTCGTCAGCATCTTGAACTATTAAGAGACAATTGTCCGTTTGAACTTTTTCTCCAATAGTGGGGATATGGCCCAGCTCTTCAAGAATAAGCCCGCTAATGGTATTTTGCTCTTCATCTAACATTACAGTCAGAAATTCATTTATCCGACGAACTTCGGCCCGGCCATCCACAAGGATTTGATTTTTACCCATTCGACGAATCCACTCCTCGTGAAGATCACCTTCATCTAAAATTTCTCCTACGACTTCTTCGAGGAGATCCTCAACGGTTATCAAACCCATGACCCCCCCAAATTCGTTCACAACGATCGCGATGTGTCGCTTTTCTCGTTGAAATTGTTTTAGGAGATCATCAGCCGTTTTACTGGAGGGAATAAATAAGGGTGGTTTGGCCAGTTCTTTGATTTTCAATTGCGCATGGCCTTGTGCCAATTCCATGAGGGCATGACTACGGTACAAAATTCCCATGATATTGTCAGGATTGCCATCGTGGATGGGGATCCGTGAATATTTAGACTTATACAACTCCTGCCGGGCCCCTTCGAGCGTTTGAGTCCCCTCTAGCGCAAACATATAGATCCGTGGGGTCATGGCATCTTCGGCGGTGACATCATTGAATTCAAAGACATTTTTGATCATTTTCACTTCATCCGTTTCCAACACGCCGGCTTTTCCGCCGGCATCCAGCATGATTTTGAGCTCTTCTTCCGTGATGAACGGTACGGTTAATCCACGGCCTCCAGTCAGTTTGAGGATGAAGGGTTCCAAGAAATACAAAAATGGAAAGAATAATTGTTCTAGGAGATAAATAGGATAGGCCAGTATTTGCACCGCGGTTTCGGCATATTTCGCACACAAGGTTTTGGGGACAATTTCTCCAAATAACAAGACCATAAACGTTAAGAGCCCAGTTGCGACGGCGACCGCTTCTGACCCGTACAGACGGATGGCAATGAGAGTCGCCAATGAGGCAGCCATAACATTCGCAAAATTGTTCCCGATTAGGATTGTGGAAAGGAGACGCTGGGGATTGGACCGAAGCTTCAAGCCTAACTTGGCACCCTTGTTACCTCCATCGGCCAAAGCTTTGAGGCGACTCTCTGTAATGGAGAAAAAGGCGATTTCGGCGCCAGAGAAAAAAGCTGAGAGTCCTATGCAAATAAGGACAGCGATAAAATCCATAGATGGATTAACGTGCTCCGACAGAGAAGATACTGACGTCAGCGATAGAACACATTACGTGGTCATCAAGACACGTTACGCGGGGAGAATGGCTTAAAAAGGAAGGAGAGAGATAAGAAATTTGGCCAGATAATTTATCGAGGACTCGACGTCTTGACCCGTCAGTATCCATGTGAAAATAGGCTACCATAGCCTCGCTGAATAAGGCAATGATTCATTGAGGGAAAAGAAATTTTCCATTAGATTTCATCTAGTTATCTTGTATAAGTAAAGGGTCAGACCCCAATTGTTTTCTTAAGTTCTTCACAACGGCTTCAGCCTCCTTTTCTGAATGAAAGGTCCCAACCTGAACCCGATGCCATTGCCCAGATGACAGTTCAACAGTTTTGACCCGAACACGGGGATAGTGATGGGCAAGTTTTTGTTGCAAGGTCATGGCCTCGGTCAACGTGGTAAAGGCTCCAGCCTGAACCCAAAAGTTTTTAGGCACCCCCTGAGCTAGGGTGGAACCATTTGGGGACTTCACAATAGTTAAGACGACCTCTTCGGTGCCTCGCCCTATCATGGCCAATTCCCGGGCTGCCGCAAAGGATAAATCGATCACGCGACCCCTGATAAAAGGCCCCCGGTCAGTGATTCGAACAGTCACAGATTTTCCAGTGTCTATACTTCTGACCTGTACCCATGTTCCAAAAGGCAATGTGCGATGAGCGGCCGTGAGAGCCCACATATCATAGGGCTCTCCACTTGCTGAGGGCTTGCCATGAAAACTCGGGCCATACCAGGAGGCTAGGCCACGTTGCGGATCACTGGATTGAACCGGTCCCCTCTTGTGGTATCCGCCCGTACAACCGAATACCAACAGAATTCCCAGAATGAGACATGAGCGTATGGTCTTCATAGCAGATAGATGCATTGGCCGAACGGGATTCTTACCCCAGGGCAAGGAAGAAAAATTAAAAGTTGGGATTTTAGAAATCGCTATGGGCAGGGCCTGGCTTTCCCTTTGGAGAAGGCCTAAGGGGTTTGGTCCATCGTGCGTCGGTCGACATAGCGATAGCATTGTCGATTTAATACAGGATACACAGAAAAAATTGGGGTCCCATGCGGAATGACTCCACTTTCGGTTCCAGGATTTAATGTCAGATGCAGATTGATAAAATTAAAACTCAACCCTTCTTGCCAAGGCTGAGAAAAGTTTTGCACATACGATTCAATTTTATCGGAAGCATAGGTTCGTGTCATGAGTCCGGCCCCTCCTTGTAGGCCGTACTCAGCTAAATCTGGAGCACCCTGGATGAGCAGTGAGACAATAGCGGCATCGAACCAGACCTTCATATTGCAACTCACCTGTATATAGGGTCCTAAGCTCCCGGTATGTTCCAAAATGGCCATAGGATAGGCAAATTCTGGTGGGAGAGAGGAGTCTCCTTGGGATGGTTGAAGGGGAAATTCTGGGTCTTTAATACCCGAGACCGATACAAAGACGAGATTGGGATCCCGTAGGTCCACATCCAATACTTGCCCATCATGATAGCTGCACAATTTTCCCATTTCATACCGTAAGGGAAAGGAGTAGCCCATTTTTCCGTAAAAAATCCTAATACCCCCCTCCAAGGGATCTTCAGGACTTCGGCTGATTTTTAAATCAAATGGCAACACGATATGAAACGCATTGGTTCGGGCATTCATGAAGGGAGCACAGGCCCCAGGAAATTCTTTGTGGATTGAATCATTCTCTGGCTCGAATTTCTTTGGTGTTCCACCAAAATGCTGGGCAGTTTTTGCCGCCTTGGTCAGTCGGTATTTCTCTTGATAATAGGCCGATGCCCGTTTTTGCGCGATCTCTAGAAAATATTCCGGGCAATCTGTTTCCACGATCAAAGTTTGGCGGTCTAACGCCTGAGGCCGTGCCACTTTCATGGCGTCGTTATACCGTTGCAGATCACTTTGGGTTTTTTTGACTAAATGTTCTATGTCGAGCCCTATTTCGGGGTTGTCATAGCGTGTTTGGGGTAAGATTTGGCGGGCTTTTTGCAATATTTCTAATTTCATGGTGTAGCGTTTTGGCTCGGCAGAAAAAACTGTGGCGATGGCCATCAGCAAATTAAACTGCTCTTCTGGAAGGAGGCCTACTTGATTGAGGTCCTGCTCCTTCACAAAGGCCAAAGCTAATGGTCCAAAGGCTTCTTCCTGACGAAGATTGAGCGTGAGAAGATAGTTGAGATACGCGCGAGCGTCTTCTGGAGTCATAAGATTTTCGTTAAATGGGGACGCATTTTAAGATAACGGTGACAACGTGGCAAGTGATACCCACAAACATGAGATTTTTTAAGAGGATACGGTGCCCGCAAGGTTGATGAGTTAATTGCGAGCCTTTTCTGGGCAAGAAGAAAAAGCTGTGTTAGGATTGAACGAGCAAAGAAAGGGTCTTATTATGATTCGCATCTCTATCAACCGCTTCACGGTATGTCAATTGGGATTGAGCATCGCATTGACTGTAGCCGGCTGGGGCCTGGGTCTCAATGTGTCCTCAGCGGAAGCAGAGAGTGCCGTCAGTAAAAAAACTCCTGCTGCGGCATCTAGCCCAAGCGATGATTCATCTACAGATAGTCTTCAAAACCAAATTAGTAATTTAGATGTTCAAATTCAAAAATTGCGTCAACAAAGTTTGGAATTACAAGAAAAGACTCGGGCCAAACTTCAAGAACAATTGGAGGTCATGAAGACGCAGCGCGATACCCTGATTCCCCGTATTGAAAAACTTCGCGATAATAGCGAAAACGCCTGGCAGGACATTAAGGAAAATATCCAAAGGGCTATTGAGGACCTCAAGGCGTCCGTCGATTCCATGAAAAAATAAGACGATTCTCGTCGTCTCACTCCTCCTCTGTGATGATTTTGTACTCCCCATTCGATCGGGGGTAGGCTTCGCCAAATCTTACCTCATTCCTAACATCTTATTCTTTGTATCCGGGTCTTGCTTCCTTTTCTCTGCTTTTCTACACTGGAAATGTTGAGAAAGTTCGCCAACGGCAGACTCGGTCCCTTGTCGTGCTCACGTACTCGCGTGTACGCTCCGCGTGTCCAAGAGCCTGCAGCCTTGCTCGAGGAAAGGTACGTCTTGACGTGCATGGGCTGGGGGCGGGTGAGTATAGTGAGACTTTTTGAATACTCCCTCACACTCTAGATGCAGTGGAGTTGCCTCCGAGGGAGATCACAATTGAAGAGAATTGGCAGTATTTAACAAACCCACACTGAGATGGTATGGCGAGCTTACCCATAGTCCAACAAACTGAACAGGTCCTAGAGTGGCATCTGCTGATAGATGCCCTAGCGAATAAAGCGGCCTCAACCATGGGGGCTGATGCTTGCCGTTCTCTCTTATTCGCAGGAGACCTTCAAACCGCCCGACTCCAACAACAAGAAACCACCGAAATGGTCCAGATTCTTGAAGGACCGCATCCGCTCACCCCGTTGATGTTTCCGGATGTTCGCCCTTCGCTCATACGGGCGACTAAAGAGGGTTTACTCGAAGGGCCAGATTTGAGGGATATTTCTCTTGTTTTAGGTCTCAGTCAGACAACAAAACTATTGTTGCATCGTCATCGCCAAACTTTTCCGACGATTGGTGCACGATCCACTGAATTTCAGGAGGTCCTCTCTCTGAAGCAAATACTTGATTATTGCATTGATGAACATGGGCACCTTCGAGAAACTGCAAGTCCAGAACTCCATCAATTAACCAAAAATTGTCAAGACCTCAGACAGACCATGCGTCGCCGCTTAGAGCACCTATTGGCTTCTCAGGAATATGGGGATTTGCTTCAGGGACAGTATTTTGCCGAACGCGAAAATCGTTATGTCATCCCCGTTAAAGCCGAACGGCAACATGAGATTGATGGAATTGTTCATGATATATCGGGTAGTGGGGCTACCGTGTTTGTCGAGCCTCGCCATCTAATCGAATTAAATAATTCCATTAAATTTGCGGATTTGCAGGTAAAGCAGGAGGCGCGTCGGATTTTTCAAGATCTCTCGCAGGCTGTGGCTGAGTCTGTGTCGATTGTCCAGGAGAACATCAAAGCTCTAGCTGAATTGGATTGTTTAATGGCCAAGGCACGGTTGAGTCTGAGAATGCAAGGCGCGCCCATTCATCTTGAAAGCGAACCTGGCATATGGCTACATGAAGCTCGACACCCCCTTTTGGTGCTAACGAAGGAGCATGTGGTGGCCAATACCATCAAAATTGATGGTGAAACCAATATTCTTGTTCTTTCCGGGCCTAATGCCGGAGGAAAGACTGTGACATTAAAACTCGTGGGGTTAGTGGCTTTGATGGCCAAAGTCGGGCTTCACCCGCCATGCGCTCCTGATTCTGAGATCGCCCTGTTCAACTGGGTCTATGCCGATATTGGTGATACGCAGGATCTTGGCAAAGACCTCTCAAGTTTTTCTGGACATATTCTCAAAATCATTGCCTTGCTGAAGGATATTCAATCACGAAAGAACATATCATCCGCTTCCTCCCTAGTCCTACTGGATGAAGTTGGAAGTTCAACCGATCCAATTGAGGGCGCAGCATTAGCGGAAGCTCTTTTAAGGGGTCTCTGCGATTTAGGATGTACCATTGTGGCGACGACCCATTATCCCGCCATCAAAACCTTAGCCTTTCGAAATTCCCATGTACGCAATGCCAGTCATGAATTCGATATTGAAACGCTGTCTCCGACGTATCGACTAATTGACGACCTTCCTGGTGGATCGTCGGCTTTAGAGATTGCCGGGCGTTTAGGATTGGAAACTTCCATTCTTCAACAAGCCCAAATGTTAATTCAGACGGAAGACCAGGATCTCGATCAGGTGTTCCGGTCTCTTCATGAGACACATGCGCAACTGGAAACTCAGCTTTTGCAGGCTCAAGATCAACATCAAGAAGCCCAGCGTCTGTTTGCCGAAGCGCAAACCATTCGAGAGCAACTCCACACACAGGAACGAGATGATCGACAACGCTACCGCAAACAATGGCAACGAGAATTTTCCAAAGCCCAACGATATGTCAACCAAATTCTGGAAGACCTCAAAAAGGAAAAGAATTCTTCAAAAGCTCATTCGATTCACCAGGCTCTTCGTACCATCAACCAACATATGCACGAACAACTTCCTAGCAAGGTGGCAGGCTCTATAGGAACGCCCAAAGCAGGAGACCCGGTTGAAATTGATTTCTTGGGTACCGTCGGCATACTTCAAGAAAACCCTGAAGGGAAAAAACAGGTGTCCATCCTAGTGGGATCGCAAATCATCAAGACCGACCCCTCGGCGCTGCGTTTGACAGAACAATCAATCAAGGATTATGCAAGGGGAACTCGAACCCGCATGAAAAACCAGCAATCTTATGGGAGCAAACCAACCCCCACCTTGGGAGGTCTCCCAGGTTCCTTACCTATTACGGGGGTCTACCAACAGGAAATTGATCTTCGGGGAACTCGTCTGGAAGATGCCTTGGAGAGTACCGTTGCTGCCCTTGATCAGGCCCTATTGAGCCAGGCCAAATATATCAAAGTGATCCATGGGCAAGGATCGGGGGCTCTAAAATCTGGCATCCGGAAATTTTGCGAATCTTCACCCTATATCCAGAGTTTTCGTGCTGGTGATCCCAGCGAAGGCGGTGATGGAGTGACTGTCATCGAGCTACGGTAGACGATTGTGGGGATGTTTGATTGTCCAGCCCGATCTGAACATTACGTTGAAACCCCTCATATTTAGGCCGACGTAACGGGCTTCCTTCAGTCAGGGAATGAAATTCCTCTTTTGTGAGAGCCGCTAATTTGGGTAATTGGGGATGAACCGTCCAAGGAAACGGCTGGAAGCCCGATTCAGCTGTTGGCTTGGCATTGATGTTAAATGGGCAAATATCTAAGCAGTCATCACAGCCGAAAATCCTATTTCCCATCTTTTTCCGCAACTCCGCAGGAAGCTCTTCTATTCCTCCTCGATGTTCAATGGTGATATAGGAAATACAGCGCTCGGCATCAAGCTGATAGGGTTCGACAATGGCCCCGGTTGGACACGCTTGGATACACAAGGAACAATTCCCACAAAGATCTGTGCCTGGTTCATCCGGTTCCAACGAAACATTGGTCAGGATTTCCCCTAGCAAAAGCCACGAACCAAAATCTGTGGATACCAAATTGGTATGTTTCCCGATCCAACCAAGTCCAGCTTCCTGAGCCCACGGTTTTTCCATGATCGGTCCGGTATCCACATAACTTTTCATCTGGATCTCAGGAACTTGCGCGTAAAGAAAATTCTCTAACTGCTCCAGGCGTGTTTTCATGAGATGATGATAGTCGGTCCCCCAGGCATACCGGGCAATTCGTCCTGCCTTGTTTGATTCATCCGGCTCATGGTCAGTGTAGTAATTCATACCCACGATGATCAGCGACTGACAGTTTGGAAGAACCGCTGCTGGATGTGTCCTGCGTTGTGGATCCTTCGCCATCCATGCCATCGTGGCATGAAATCCACAATCAAGCCACTTTTTTAGTCGCTCCCATAACCGGTTGGTTATCGGCGAGGTCTGGGCCTCACTCCTATCTGGATCCATCGGTGAAAGGCTAGGGGGAAAGAGAGGAGGAACCCGTGCAATTCCGACCGCATCAAAGCCCAAAAGGCGTGCATGGGATTTGATGTGGCTCGTGAGAGTCGACATAGATGACATGCGAGTCAACATGCCTGTGTGATTAGGGGGAAGAAATTTATTTTCGCTGAGGCGCTGCCTGGTTAGCAGGAGGTACGTTGTCCACGCAATTAAACATCACGGTAAATCTACCCGTACATTGAGCAGTTTTGCAGGCTTGACAGGTTCCAACAATGGCCGTTTTCCAGTCCGTTTTCTTTTCATTAAATTTGCAAGACGTCGCGCCCCCTTTGGAGGCTTCTGCCCATGGCTCATCATAGCCTGGGAACTGGGCCACGGTGCATCCGCTTAGGATAGGGACCTGGCATTCTGTCTGGGTATCGCCTTTGACCATGCCAATCGTGCAATTGGACTCTGTGCGAAACTGGGATTCTGCGGCTTCCACGATTTCTAACAGGCCGAACATGCTTTCATGACTCGCTACGATTCCAATAACCAACGAGACAACAACGGTGAAGAAAAGAATGTGAATGTTCTTAAGAAGACCGTTCATAACCACCTTTTTGCAAAAATTGATGAATGCCCGCCTGCTCCAGATTAAAGAAGTTTATACCACACCACAGAAACGTTCTGTCAAAAATAGAGCGATGTCCCTCATTCACCCAAGATGGAAGAAGCGGAATTTTCGCCAAGTTCTTGGAACTGTCGCATAACCTCTGCTTCCCACGACCGTTGGGCTTTCTTGTTTAAACCATGATTGGTATCGGTGTCATATTGAAGATTCAATCGCTGTGCCACCAATTTTGTTAATTCCAACATTTTAAACAGGTCATCCTGAGCAGTCAGGGACAGATTGGCCTGACGGACCACCAGGCAGCTAATGAGAAAATGAACTTGTTCATGAGCCAGAAGTTGTTCAGATATCTCCAACACATCGAGATGTTCCGGATCCACTAAGGCAGGTTTAACCCATGAATGTTCACGATCAAAGGTGATAGACAGCCGTTGTTCGGAAGGATGAAAAAGAAATCGAATAGACGTTTCAGCCCCTCGTTGATCTTGAGGAGTACGAGGCACGAAATCACTCCATTGAAGCAGTCTGTCTGGTTGACAGGAAGGGACAGGCAAAGGATCAGGAACCCATGTGAGCGTAGGAGCACAGCCCACCAAGAACACGAAAAAGGCTAAATGACGAATTCGAAGAAATAGCATGAAAACAATGCAAGGAATGCGTTGAGGAATTGAATTCTTCAGATTATATATAACAAGTCGATGAAAAAATGAAAATGTGAGCAAAAAAAAACCTGGAGAGCTTGCCCTCCAGGTTTTTCCTTTTCCTCCGCTCTTTCGAGCTGAGTTTTACATCATTCCGCCCATACCACCCATACCACCCATCCCGTGGTCATGTCCTCCCATGGGAGCATCTGACTTTGGTTCAGGAAGATCGGTTACCATGACTTCAGTGGTGAGCATAAGCCCAGACACGCTGGCAGCATTTTGCAGCGCGCAACGGACTACTTTGGTGGGATCTATCACCCCGGCTTCGACCATATCGACAAACTCACCTGTCGCGGCATCATATCCATAGAGAGCAGAGAGATCCCGCACTTTTTCGACGATAATTGAGCCCTCGGCCCCGGCATTGATGGAAATTTGCCTGAGGGGTTCTTCTAGCGCTCGTTTAATGAGATTCACACCAACTTGCTGATCGTGGCCCAATTTCACCGTGTCGAGAGAGGCGATACACCGAAGGAGGGCCACTCCACCACCAGGAACGATGCCTTCTTCCACGGCCGCCTTGGTCGCATGGAGGGCGTCTTCCACTCGAGCCTTTTTCTCTTTCATCTCAGTCTCAGTTGCAGCCCCGACATTGATGACTGCTACTCCGCCGACCATTTTGGCTAAACGTTCTTGCAATTTTTCCCGATCATAGTCGGAGGTGGTTTCTTCCACCTGCGTTTTGATTTGCTTCACTCGACCTTCAATCCGCTTAGGATCACCGGCTCCTTCCACGATCGTGGTGTTGTCCTTGTCAATATTGACTCGTTTGGCCCGGCCCAAGTCAGTTAATTTTACGCTTTCAAGTTTGAGGCCCACTTCCTCAGAAATGACTTGCCCCCCTGTCAAGGTCGCGAGATCCTCCAACATAGCTTTCCGTCTATCACCGAAGCCTGGAGCTTTGACCGCAGCTATATTCAGTGTCCCTCGTAGTTTATTCACAACCAACGTTGCTAAGGCTTCCCCTTCTACGTCCTCGGCAATGATGACCATTGGTTTTCCCATTTTAGCGACTTGCTCGAGGATCGGGAGCAGGTCCTTCATGGCGCTGATTTTTTTCTCAACGATGAGCAGGAAGGCATCTTCCATGGTGGCTTCCATGCGGTCGGCATTGGTCACAAAATAAGGAGAGATATACCCACGATCAAATTGCATACCCTCGACCACATCCAAAGAGGTGGTCATGGATTTAGCTTCCTCCACTGTGATGACGCCATCTTTTCCCACTTTGTCCATAGCCTCGGCGATAAGATCACCAATTGTCTGATCATTGTTTGCTGAAATGGACCCAATTTGGGAGATCTCTTTTTTGCTTTGGCATGGCTTGCTACCTTTTTTGAGTTCCTCGATCACGGTTTCGACCGCTTTATCGATACCTCGTTTGATTTCCATGGGATTGCCGCCAGCCGTGATGTTTTTTACACCCTCCCGGATAATCGCTTGCGCCAACACCGTCGCTGTTGTCGTCCCGTCACCGGCTACATCACTGGTTTTGCTGGCCACTTCCTTAACAAGCTGGGCCCCCATGTTTTCATTGGGGTCCGTTAATTCAATTTCTTTCGCAACGGTAACACCGTCTTTGGTGATAGTGGGGGCACCAAATTTCTTATCTAAAATGGCGTTCCGCCCTTTAGGTCCCAAAGTGGCCTTGACGGCATCGGCCAATTTATTCACACCCTTCAAAATAGAAGAACGTGCTTGTTCACTGTAAAGTAACTGCTTAGCCATATATTTCCTCCTTACAAATCATCTGTAAAATGAACATTTACGGGATAGTTGCCTATAATTGTGGGAAGGGGGTTAGTTGTCAAAGACACCTAAGATATCTTCTTCTTTCAATATCAAACAATCCTCGTTTTCAATTTTGATTTTGGTTCCGGAATATTTGTCAAATAACACCTGATCGCCGACTTTGACATTTTCCACATCCTGTCCAGCGGCCTCAATTGTTCCACGCTGAGGCTTTTCACGAGCGGAATCGGGAACATAAATGCCTCCAGCTGTTCGTTCCAACTCTTCTGTATAGCTCACAAACACTCGATCACCAAGGGGCCGAAACCCTCTGGCACTGCTTCCCTCTTTTGATTCCTTTTTTTCCTTCTCTTTCTCTTTCTCTTTTGTGGCTGCCATGTCTACCTCCTTCTTGGGTATGTTGCCAATTGAATGGGAAAATGGTGAAAACCCTAATCAGTTCATCAGACTGAAGACTGCATATCGTAGCCAACACGTTCGTCTTCGCTGGGAGTCAGATAAGGCCGGTTGAATTGAAGTCAAGAGGGATAGAGGAGTTTTTTAAGAGAAAGGAGGGTAGTAGCCCCTGCGATCCCGAAGGCCAAGGCATTTAGAGAGAGAAAGCCTCGTTAGAGAATACGCATAATTACTGATTTTCATTGCCGGAGGTGTTCAAAATCTTGAATATTTTTCTTCATATATTCTCTTAATTTCTTAATTATTTTGCCTTCAATTTGTCGGCTTCGTTCTTTGGTAATGGAATATTTTTTCCCCATATTTTCCAGGGTCACCGGTGTTTCGGATAGTAGGCGGTTCCGAAGGATATCTTCTTCCCGCTCCGACAGGGTGAGCGCAAATTCTGCCAATTGTTTACGAAAGAGGGCCCGGAGTTGGGTATTGGCCAATTGATCATCAACCGGGACCTGAGTCGTAGGAAGCAAGTCGTGAAATGTGCCTTCTCCATCTTCGCTCATGGGTTGATCAAGGGATAATTCCCAACTGCCCAGCCGTTGATCCATTTCCACCACATCTCGCTCTCGAACATTGAGTCGATCGGCCAACAGTTTGGGATCCGGGATGTATCCCTGTCGTTCCAACTTTACCTTTTCTCGGCGAAGGTTATAAAAAAGCCGTCGCTGACCTTGGGTTGTCCCGATTTTGACCAGCCGAAAGTTATTGAGGAGATACCGCAAAATATAGGCTCTGACCCACCAAGCCGCATAGGCATAAAAGCGAACATTTCTCGTAGGATCAAATTTGTTCATAGCCTGAAGCAATCCGACATTCCCTTCTTGAATAAGGTCCATTTGATCAATGCCAGCCAAACCATATTCTGAGGCAATGGCCACGCACACTCGCAAATTGGCCAAAATGAGTTTGACGGCCGCTTCCCGTTTGCCTAATTGTTGATATTCCTGGAAGAGTTGCAACTCTTCGTCCTTGGTCAGAAAGGGGTACCGCCGGACCTCCGCTAAGTACCGGCTCAACGTGGTAGTGGGCACAAGTGCCGCTGAGACGGCATCCCATGTTCCAGCATCCTTTGTCGTTCCTCCTTCTTCCTGACGCTCCTCCTGAAACTCCTGGGCCGGTATTAATTCTACCTCCGAGGTACTGTCCTCCGGGTCTAATTCCGTCGAATCCACCAAGATGTCAATGACCTCTGGGGTATTCTTTTTTGATGATTTGGCACGCATAGTTGAATTTAATAGACGCTTTTTTTCTTTAGCCTATGGGACTGATAGTGCAATGAATTTTCTGACGATCACCAAAATCGCCCATCAGCATAGAAATCGATAGGGTAGGGGACTTTCCAAATCTCAGCGAGTGCCAGACTGCTTCCTTCATTCTTAACACATTGCTTACCATGCGCAAACTTTTTATAGTCTAATTAATAATAAAACCCGATGAGTTCGGTATCGGAGCATTCTGTTTTCCTACTGTTGTTCACTTCCAATTTTTCTAGAGTGGAAACATGCTGAAAGAAGGGTGGCGAGCCTTACGCTCTGGACATTGGCCCAGTTTACTGGGTGCCTGGTTGCATTTTGAAGTGAGTTTTATGGTCTGGCTGCTCATCGGAGCCCTGAGTATTGCCATTTCCGATGAATTTTCCTTGTCAGCCTCCCAAAAAGGGATGCTGGTCGGAATGCCCTTGTTAGGTGGAGCGTTACTTCGGATTATTGCTGGTCCGCTTGGGGATTGGTTCGGAGCCAAAACTGTTGGGCTTGCTATTTTGGGCTTAGAAACCCTGGCGCTGTTGTTAGGCTGGCAATGGGGAACCAGTTTTGAAGAAATGCTGGTGGTAGGGTTCTTTTTGGGTGTTGCAGGAGCTAGTTTTGCGATTGCTCTTCCCTTAGCCAGCCAAGCCTACCCTCTAGCGCATCAAGGGTTGGCTATGGGTATTGCGGCGCTCGGGAATAGTGGTGTGCTCCTGGCCTCGTTTTTTGCTCCACGTGTCGCAGAAGCGTTTGGATGGCATCACGTTTTCGGCCTCATGCTAGTCCCTGTACTCGGAACAACCCTTATTTTTGTTTGGTTAGTTCAGCCTTCCCCTTCCCAGAACCAGATCCCTCGTATGCGAGACTCCGCGAGATTGGAGACGAATTTTAGTCAGGGGCTGCAAGACAAATTAATGTATTGGTTGTGTTTTTTATATGCCGTAACATTTGGTGGTTTTGTCGGGCTCTCCAGTTATCTACCCATTTTCTTTCATGACCAATTTCAGGTGGGCATGGTGGCAGCGGGTACCTTGACGGCCCTTTCGGCCCTAGCAGGCAGTGCAGCTCGCCCTCTTGGCGGATTTTTAGCGGATAGGCTGGGAGGCTTTATCTTATTACCAGGGCTCTTTGTGGCTGTCATGGTCTTATGTTTAACCTTTGGATATCTTCCGAATCTTCTCTGGGCCCTCACCATCCTTCTGTTCATGATGATGTGTCTAGGTTTTGGTAACGGGGTTATTTTTCAGGTGGCTTCTCACCGTTTCAAGGCTATCATGGGAACCGCCTCTGGATTGATAGGTGCTGCGGGCGGTCTGGGAGGGTTTCTTTTGCCATTCTGTTTTGGATGGTTGAAAGAGATGACTGGCACATTCTCGGCAGGGTTTTTGGTCTTTGGCTTAGTTTCAGGATTAGCTGGACTTAGTGCTATGATAGTTCAACGGTCGGTTAGGCTGACCAGGCACAGGCCCGTCTCAGAAACCTAACTGTTTCGGCCCACCGATTTATGAATCTTGGAGTAAATGCCTCATGACACAAGATAAAACGCCATGTATGGCCAAAAATTTTGACACCATTCATGAGGCCATACAGGATATTCAAGCTGGGAAGTACGTCATTCTTGTTGATGATGAAGATAGGGAAAATGAAGGAGATTTGGTCTTTGCGGCAGAACACGTCACCGCTGAGCATATTAATTTTATGGCCAAAAATGGCCGAGGGTTAATTTGCCTGACCCTCACGCCAGACCGCGTGGAAGAGCTCAAACTTCCTCCTCAAACAACTGAGAATACGGCCCCTTTTGGGACGGCCTTTACCGTCTCAATTGATGCCGCCAAGAATATTACGACAGGCATCTCCGCATCTGATAGAGCCACAACGATCCAGTTAGCGGTTGATCCACAGGCCAAACCCAGCGATTTTGCCCGACCAGGTCACGTCTTTCCTTTAAAAGCCCACAAAGGGGGGGTCTTACGTCGAGCTGGGCAAACGGAAGGGTCAGTGGATCTTGCTCGTCTGGCTGGTTTGTTTCCGGCGGCGGTGATCTGTGAAATTATGAATGATGACGGCACGATGGCCAGGGTTCCCCAATTAATGGATTTTGCCGTCCACCATCAAATAAAGATCATTACCATCAAAGACCTTATTCAATATCGGTTGCATCGCGAAACGTTTGTCAAACAAGTCGTTCGAGCCAACCTTCCCACTAGTTTTGGCCAATTTCAGGCAGTGGTTTTTGAGAATGAATTGGAAGCTGGAACCCATATTGCTCTCGTCAAAGGAGAGATTGATCCCAATCCCACTCTTGTCCGAGTGCACTCCGGTTGTCTCACAGCCGATGTCTTTGGATCTTTGCGCTGTGATTGCCGGGAACAACTCCATCGGGCCATGGAAATTATCGAAGAAAACGGGAAAGGGGTCCTTCTCTACTTGAATCAAGAAGGTCGGGGAATTGGGTTAATCAATAAAATTAAGGCATATAATCTTCAGGATCAAGGTTGCGATACGGTCGAAGCCAATCTTCAATTAGGATTCAAGCCAGATTTGAGAGATTATGGAATTGGCGCCCAAATTTTGGTGAATTTAGGTCTCAAAAAAATTCGTTTAATGACTAATAACCCCAGAAAGATCGTCGGGATCGAAGGATATGGTTTGGAAGTCGTAGAACGGGTTCCTATTGAAATCACGCCCCAAGAATCCAATTTCCAGTATTTGCGCACCAAAAAAACCAAATTAGGGCATCTCCTTAAGAATGTGTAAGGGCGTGTTGAATATTTCTCGCATCGTGCACACACATGTCCGTGGAAGTACCGAAATCAGCCCCTGGCGGGAATGTTCAAAAAAGTCCGTCCAGCAAGGCCGCAGCCATTTTGACTTCGGAGCGTATATCGAGCACGTGAGCACGGCAAAATGGCGAGAACGCCGCTGGCGGCTTTTTTCAACATTCCCCGTAAGAAAGGCTTGCAGTTCCCCCTAGCAACTGGTACACACTCGTAAGACTTTCACGGTCCCTCACTTATTCAATTACAGGGTATGGATAGTAAAGAATCACTCACTCCACTGGAGAGCGTAGCGGCAGATCTCGAGGGAAAAGACTGCCATATCGGCATCGTGGTGAGTAAATTTAATGAAGTCGTGACCGCCCGTTTATTGGCAGGAGCGGAGTTAGCCTTAAAGGAATGTGGCACGCCTCTTGAGCACATACAGGTTATATGGGTCCCAGGCGCTTTTGAGCTTCCCCTCGCCGCCAAAACGCTAGCCCAATCTCGGCGATTTGATGCCATCATCTGTTTGGGAGCGGTCATTCGTGGGGAAACACCTCACTTTGATTTCATTAGTACAGAAACCAGTCGTGGCATTGGGAGTGCGTCCCTCGAAACGGGAATTCCTATTATTTTTGGGGTGCTCACGACAGATACGGTGGAACAAGCTATGGCGCGTTCTGGCCCACCCGAACGAAACAAAGGAGTAGAGGTGGCCCGGACGGCAATTGAGATGTCCACATTAATGAAACAATTGAGTACAACCAAATTTCGTCAATCGGGGTTTTTGCGGTAACCCATTCATGATGGCCACGACGATCTCTTCAGATGCCTTCCCAACTAGTCCAGCTAAGGGACAGCCATCCCGGCGGCTGGCTCGACAATTGGCCCTCCAGATGCTGTTTCAACATGAATTTCAAGGCCAAAACCCGTCATGGCAGGAAAAATTCTGGGCTAGTCAATCTGCTTCACCTCATGTCCAGACCTTTGCTTCGACCCTGCACCAAGGGGTGATTGACCATCAAGTAGACATTGATCAAATTATTCGAAGGTTTGCGATCGATTGGTCCATAGAACGAATGCCAATCGTAGACCGCAATATTCTTCGATGTGCCATTTACGAGTTCTTGTGGGAACCGGATATTCCTGCAATGGTGACGATCAATGAAGCCATTGAATTGGCCAAGCGTTTTGCAGATGATGAGACCAAGCGGTTCGTCAATGGAATATTAGACCATATCCTCCATGACGAAATACGATTAGCCAATAAACGCCGGCAGGACAGACCTCAAACACCGGCCCCGGAAAGTTCGGATTCGACCCCTATCTCCTAATCCCCCTATCCATGATTGAGCGCTACACGTTATCTCGTATGGGTGCCATTTGGACCCAACGCCGCAAGTATGAATGTTGGCTAGAAGTGGAATTGGTCGCTTGCAAAGCCATGGAACAGATTGGCCGGATTCCTAAAGGAGTCGCGAGTCGTGTTCGCAAGAAAGTCTCCATTGATCCTTCCAGGATTGCGGCGATTGAACAGGTAACCAAACATGATGTCATTGCTTTCTTGGAATCCATTGCCGAACAAGCAGGAAAAGATGCTCGCTTTCTTCATGCCGGCCTCACTTCTTCAGATATTTTGGATACAGCGTTAGCCTTACAAATGGTAGAAGCATCTTCGTTGCTGATGGCAGATTTGGACGGTTTATTGAAGGCCTTGAAGGAGTTGGCCCTTGCTCATCAGGACACGCTAACCGTCGGGAGATCCCATGGGATTCATGGCGAACCGATTACCTTTGGATGGAAAGTCGCTATTTGGTATCAAGAATTTGAACGACAACGCCATCGGTTAAAAGCGGCAATACAGGATATTGCGGTCGGAAAATTGTCAGGGGCGATGGGAACGTTTGCTCACGTACCTCCGTCGGTGGAAAAAGCGGTGTGTCAGCAATTAGGCTTGAAGCCAGCTCCTATTTCCAACCAGGTCATTCAGCGAGATCGACATGCGGCATTCCTTTCGGTCTTGGCGCTCATTGCAGCTAGTATCGAAAAGGTGGCCACAGAGATTCGACATTTACAGCGCACAGAAGTGTTAGAGGCCGAAGAATATTTTGAGCCGGGGCAAAAAGGCTCCTCGGCTATGCCGCATAAACGCAATCCCATTGCTTCGGAGAATTTATGTGGTCTTGCCCGCGTAGTACGGGGCAATAGTCTGGCGGCCATGGAAAATGTGGCCCTCTGGCATGAACGGGATATCAGTCATTCCTCCGTTGAGCGAATCATTATTCCGGATAGCACCATTTTGTTGGATTATATGTTGGTCCGATTGACCAAGGTGTTATCGAAATTAGTGATCTACCCTCAACGCATGAAGACCACACTTAATCAAACGGGTGGCCTTATTTACTCCCAGCGGCTCTTATTGACACTCATAGAAAAAGGTGCCATCCGAAAAGATGCCTATGAACATGTTCAACGACAGGCTATGGCCGCGTGGAAAGGGCAGGGGAATTTCCAAACGCTGATTGAACAAGATCCTTTTGTTAGCCAACATTTATCTGCCAAAGATATTGCCACCTGTTTTAATCCTAAAGCCTACGTGCATCACCAACAACAAATCTTTAAGCGGATATTTGGGAATACTAGAAAAACTGGAGCATCTCGAATGCCTCGAAAAGCAAATCCAAGGAAAACTTTAAAATAGAGGACCACGTGATGGAAAAGGGCGATATGCTATACGAAGGTAAGGCTAAAAAGATCTTTCTCACCGAAAAAGATGACGAGGTCATTCAGTATTTCAAAGACGATGCGACGGCCTTCAACGCAGAAAAAAGAGGGACGATCTTAGAAAAAGGGATTGTGAATAACAAAATCTCTACGCGTCTCTTCCAAGTATTGGCGGAATCGGGAATTCCCAGTCATTTCATTCAACAAATCAGTGATCGTGAAATGTTGACGCGTCGGGTCCATATTATTCTGGTAGAAGTCGTTGTCCGGAATAAGGCCACCGGCAGTATTGTGAAACGGTTAGGGTTAGAAGAAGGATTACGTATTGATCCCCCATTAGTTGAATTCTTCTATAAAGATGATTCATTGGGAGACCCGTTAATTACAGACGATCATATTCGCCTTTTGAAATTAGCCACTCCCCCCCAGGTGGCTGAACTACGGGATCAAGCGTTAAAAATTAATGATGTGTTACTGCCGTTTTTTCTCAAACGTGGAATGATGCTTGTGGATTTTAAGCTTGAATTTGGGCTATGGAATGGCCAAATCATTTTAGCCGATGAAATCTCCCCCGACACCTGCCGCTTTTGGGACGTGCAAACGGGAGAACGCATGGATAAAGATCGGTTTCGAAAAGACCTCGGGCGCCTAGAAGAAACCTATCAAGAAGTTCTCAAGCGAGTCTGTAGTTAGCTCCCAACATTCCCCTCCTTTGTAAGGAAGGGAATTTCTCTCTTTGAGAGAAATCTCTCTTGAAGTAAAGAGAAGTCGGGGCGGAAGATCTCCAAAAAGGTAATTGAGTTTTCCCATGAAAGCAAAAATTTTTGTCACACTCAAAGACGGCATTCTTGATCCACAGGGACGAGCCGTCCAGCAATCCCTCCAAGCCTTAGGCTTTAAGGGTGTGAATGATGTCCGAATAGGAAAATTTTTGGAATTGGATCTCAAAGATACTGACACTCAGGCTGCGGAAGAGGTGATAAAAGCCATGTGCCAAAAACTCTTGGCCAACACCGTCATCGAAGATTTCCGTTACGAGATTGTCGAGACCTGAGAAAGCTCATTTCCCTCATTTGATTTTTTGATTCTTGGTTTTGTTGAAAATCTGTTTAGATAGTTTTTTCTACTTTTCCTTGCAAACAAAATTGCAAATAGCTGGCCTTTGTTGACTAATTCCTCCCATTTGTATGGGGTTTAATTCCGAGGAGGCATTAAAGAGGTGGGATAGAAGTTCCCAGAAACCAAAAGGCAACTGAGCAAACCGTTGAATGCTATAGTCGTTAAATTTTAAATTCCTACAAATCCTCATTATTGAAAAGGTGCCGTACTCTTGCACATTGGCATCATTGTTTTTCCCGGCTCCAATTGAGACAGGGACTGTGACCATGTGGTTTCAGAAGTTTTGGGGCAATCTGCCCATCTTATCTGGCATCAAGAGACCTCCGTACAAGGGATGGACGCGATTATTCTGCCTGGAGGGTTTTCCTATGGCGACTACTTGCGAACTGGATCGATTGCCCGTTTTTCTCCAATCATGGATGCGATTACCGAATTTGCTAGTCAGGGAGGTCTGGTCCTAGGAATCTGCAATGGATTTCAAATTCTTTTAGAGATTGGGCTGTTACCTGGGGCCATGTTGCGCAATCGAGATCTGACTTTTATTTGTGAGGATGTCTACGTTCGCGTCGAAAATGCAGATACCCCGTTTACCAGTCAATGTGAAGCCGGGCAAGTCTTAAAACTGCCCATTGCTCATGCCGAAGGAAATTACTACACCGATCCGGTCACGTTGTCCGCGCTTCAGGCTAACGCCCAAATCGTCTTTCGCTATTGTGACCAGGATGGCCACCTCACCACTGCAAACAATCCCAATGGCTCACTCGATAACATGGCAGGAATTCGAAATGCCAAAGGAAATGTCCTAGGCCTCATGCCACATCCCGAACGCTGTGCAGAAAGCATATTAAGTAACCAGGATGGGCGTTTTATCTTTGAGTCCATGCTAAATTCCTTTAGAGGCGAAACAACACTTTCTGTGTAAACAAAATGCTTTGACAGATATAGGGTTACCTTGAATCAAGTGGACGTATTCGTTGGATTTGGTGTGAAAAGTCGATGAAATTTGATACGTAAATATGGAAGTGTTTCCTGGAATTTTTATGCGACCTGAGGTGTGTAATGGGAAACCTTGTATGTCGGAAACCTCTGTCGATGTAGCGACTATTGTGGGCACATTGGGGACAGGAAAATCATTTGAAGAAATTGAAGAGATGTTTCAAGTCAGTCGGGAGCAGATTCTTACGGCCCTGCGCTATGCCTCCTACGTGACAGATCATTTGCCTCTGCAAATGCCTCCATCTGGATCGGCTCAGAAGACAGAGTGAATATGTCTGTGGTAGATTCTTTATCAACGTATGAATTGTGTGTTTTGACCCTCACCCTTCCCTTTCCCTTTGAGGGAGAGGGTTAAAGACTATTTTCTAAGCATTTCCTTTAATTAATTGAAACCTCTCTACCTCCCCGATTTCTCTCAAAGAGAGAAATCCCCATCCTTATATAAAGAGGGATAAGTCTTGTATCCATCAATGTTGTTTTAGGAAATTCATCGCGATGAGTTTGTCTTCTACTCCGATTTCCAAGGAATTGATTGAACAGCATGGGCTGTCCGAGGAAGAGTACCAGCAAATCCTTAAGCATCTAGGGCGTGAACCAAATTTCACGGAATTAGGAATTTTTTCGGTGATGTGGAGCGAGCATTGTAGTTATAAAAGTTCGCGTGTGCATTTGAAACGGTTCCCGACCGAAGGTCCTCGAGTGGTTCAAGGCCCTGGAGAAAATGCTGGGGCGGTCGACATTGGTGATGGGTTGGCGGCCGTGTTCAAAATGGAATCACATAATCATCCGTCCTTTATTGAACCCTTTCAAGGGGCTGCTACCGGGGTGGGCGGCATTCTCCGGGATATTTTCACCATGGGCGCACGCCCGATTGCCTTATTGGACTCGTTGCGTTTTGGGGAATTGGATACACCACAGAATCAACATTTGTTGAAAGGGGTGGTTTCGGGCATTTCCTGGTACGGAAACTGTATCGGTGTTCCCACAGTGGGTGGTGAAATTACCTTTAACGATATTTATTCGAAAAATCCGTTGGTTAATGTCTTTTGTCTTGGCATTGTGAAAAAGGACCGCCTGTTGCGTGGTCTGGCCAAAGGCACAGGTAATCAGGTGTTGTATATTGGGGCAAAGACGGGGAGGGATGGCATTCACGGGGCAACCATGGCTTCTGATAGTTTTGATGATGGTTCCGAGAAAAAACGTCCTAATGTTCAAGTCGGGGATCCCTTTTTGGAGAAACTCTTACTTGAAGCATGCCTTGAGTTTTTAGAGCAAGATCTTTTAGTCGGTATTCAGGATATGGGGGCTGCCGGGTTGACCAGTTCTTCCTGCGAAATGGCTTCACGTTCGGGAACGGGGATAGAACTGGATGTGGCCAAGGTTCCTCGACGGGAACCCAATATGACGCCCTATGAAATCCTTCTGTCTGAATCACAGGAGCGTATGTTGTTGGTCGCCAAACCAGGAAAAGAAGAAGCGGTCCTAGCGGTTTGTCAAAAGTGGGGGATCGATGCAGCCGTGGTTGGACGGGTTACGGATGATGGTTTGCTTCGTATTCGAGAAGGGGATCAGGTTGTGGCGGAAATCCCCGCCGATGCCATTGCTGAGGGAGCCCCACGCTATGAACGACCATCGGCACCTCCACAGTATCAAGACCTGTTACAAGCCTTGAATTTGGATGCATTGCCCGATGTGAAAGATCCTACTGACGCATTGTTACAGTTATTGGCTTCTCCCACCATTGCCAGCAAACGTTGGGTTTTTCGGCAATATGATTATATGGTTGGGACCAATACGGTCGTGTGTCCGGGTTCGGATGCCGCCGTTGTTCGGCTTAAAGGGACCGGCAAAGCTCTGGCGATGACGACTGATGGGAATAGTCGCTACTGTTTACTCAATCCATACATGGGTGGGGGATTGGCCGTGGCGGAAGCAGCCAGAAATTTGGTGTGTTCTGGGGCCAAACCCATTGGAGTTACAGATTGTCTAAATTTTGGAAATCCGGAACGCCCTGATATTATGTGGCAATTCATCATGGCGGTGGAAGGCATTGCGGATGCTTGTCGCACATTTGAAGTTCCCGTGGTCAGTGGCAATGTGAGTTTGTATAACGAAACCAACGGCCTGTCTATTTATCCCACACCTATCCTCGGTATGGTAGGTTTGATTGAGCGGGAAGAGGACATCACCACCCAATGGTTCAAACAGCCCGGCGATGCCATTCTGCTGTTGGGGGAAACTCGAGAAGATATAGGCGGGACGGAATATCTCAAAGTCATCCATTCTCGTGAACAGGGTACGCCACCATGGTTAGATTTAGATCGAGAGCAGGCCTTACAGCATTGTTTGCTTGCCCTTATCCACAAAGGTTGGGTGCAATCAGCCCACGATTGCTCCGAAGGCGGACTCCTGGTTACACTAGCAGAGTGTTGTCTCACCCACCCCTCCACACCACTCGGGGCGCACATTTCTCTCACTCTCGATCGCCTCCGTCTGGATGCTTTACTCTTTGGAGAAAGCCCCTCCCGAGTTGTGGTTTCCATCAAACAGGAAAACTTGGAACAAGTTAAACAATTCATTCAAGAACAGAACGAAGACATGCCGATGAGTCTATTAGGTAAGGTGTCGGATTCAGAAACGATGAGTATTACCGTTAAAAACCCTAACCACCAATCGGTGTGTCAACTGTCATTGTCTCTTAATGACCTAGCCGATCCATGGCACAATAGTTTAGAACAGCATTTAGGGGTTAAAGGCTTTTGATTCCTGGTTATGTCTCCACCCGTTCCTGGAGTTCCCTTCACTACGTGATTTTTCATAAATTGGGATTCTGCTGATGGTGATAACCACATGAACCCGTTGCCAATAATTCATACCAAAACAACACCGGATCGTTTCCAAGAAGAATGTGCCGTCTTTGGAATTGCTGGTCATAAAGAAGCAGCCAATCTGACCTATTTAGGTCTGTATGCCTTACAACATCGCGGACAAGAGGGATCCGGCATCGTCTCCTCGGATGGGGAACGATTTTATCAACAAAAAGGTTTGGGATTGGTTGCCGATATTTATTCGAAAAAAACTTTACGAGGGCTCCATGGTTCGAAAGCCATCGGTCACAATCGATACTCCACAGCGGGTAGTGGGGATTTGCACAATGTCCAGCCCTTGTCGGTGAATTTTGCCTTTGGCAATTTGGCGCTCGCCCATAATGGCAATCTCATTAATGCCAGTGTTCTCCGTGGCGAATTGGAAGCCTACGGAGCCATTTTCCAATCTGATTCCGACAGTGAAGTCATTATTCATTTAATTGCCCATTCCAAAGGGGATACGATCGTGAATCGGGTCATTGATGCTCTGAGTCTCGTTCGTGGAGCCTTTTCTTTGGTGATACTCACAGATGATCATCTCATCGCCGCGCGTGATCCCTTTGGATTTCGCCCCTTGTGCCTGGGGCGTTACAAAGATAGTTGGGTGGTGGCATCGGAAACCTGCGCGTTCGATCTCATTGACGCCAAATTCGTCCGTGAAGTCGAACCAGGGGAAATTGTCGTCATCCACGAGTCCAATCTCCAATCGTATCATCCTTTTCTGGAACGGTCCCGTGCCCAATGTATCTTTGAATATGTCTATTTTGCGAGACCCGATTCCAAAATTTTCGGGCCCAATGCGGTGTATTCTGTTCGCAAAGCTTTTGGCCGCCAATTGGCTAAAGAATGTCCTGCTGACGCAGACCTCGTCATTCCCGTCCCGGACTCCGGTGTCCCGGCTGCGCTAGGTTATGCCGAAGGCATGGGGCTACCATTTGAGATCGGGCTGACACGTAACCATTACGTTGGCCGAACCTTTATCGAACCGCAACAGGCCATTCGGCATTTTGGTGTGAAGCTCAAACTTAATCCAGTTCCCGATGTTCTCGAAGGCAAGCGGATCGTAGTGGTCGACGACTCGATTGTTCGAGGAACCACCAGTCGAAAAATTGTGAAAATGCTTCGGCATGCGGGCGCCCGAGAAATCCATATGCGCATCAGTTCTCCTCCGGTCATTGCTCCCTGTTTTTATGGGATTGATACCCCCACTCAAAAAGAACTTATTGGGTCAAAGTTAAAGCTTGAAGAAATTCGACATTACGTGACCGCTGATAGTTTAGGCTATCTCAGCCTCGAAGGCATGTTGGAAACGGCACCCGGCTCATCTCAACATTATTGCAATGCCTGTTTCTCCAACAACTATCCCATTACCTTAACGAAAGCCGAACAGCTACAATTGGGGCTTTTCGAACCCGACCACATTTCTCATTCATAAGCCCTCCCTTGTTTTCTTGCTACACTCAAAAATCCTGTGGTAGAATTTTCAGGAATATTCGGTCCAACAGAAACCCGATTTTGTCTGACATTTTCAGCACAAAAATGAGGAGGGTATTATGACACAACGAACATGGATCGCAGTCACATTGGGAAGCGTGTTACTTAGTTTCGGTGTAATCGCTCATGCGGGAAGTTTTTTTAAAGTGGGAGCCTCTGCCCCCAATTTTTCATTGACAGCGCTTGATGGCCAGACCGTTTCTCTTCAACAATTTAAAGGCAAAGTGATTGTCCTTGGTCTTTTTCATATTTGTAAGCCCTGTTTACTGCAAGGCACGAATTTGCAAAAAGTCTATGAGGCCACACAAGGCAAGTCGGTGTCCGTCATCGGGGTAAACTCTTCCGGCGATTCCCAATCTGACGTGAGTGAATTTTTAGAAACCTTTCCGGTAAAGGTCACCTATCCCTATCTTTTAGACCCCGATCAAACGACGGATCAACTCTATGGTGGAGGAAAATTTATCCCTAATGTCTATGTCATTGACCAAGACGGGGTCATTCGTTGGCAGCGAGTAGGGAATTTTTTTACAGATGGATCTTTGGCCGGGCATGAAATGATTCTTCAGGAAGTTGAAAAGCTCTTATCCTCACCACCGATGCCTTCCACAATGTAGATAAATAGGCTTGTATTCTTTTTACCATCACTTGAGGAACCATGGATGAATTAGAAGAAGGTAAACAAAAATTTCTGGAATTGGTGACAGAGCTGGATAACACGGTTGAAGTCGTGATTCCCACCACGCCTTCTCGAAGTCTCTTTCTGATCTCGTTGACCAAAGGGGCCAACAGAAAGTTTATTACGGTCCATGAAGACGACATGTTAGACCTTCCTCAAGAATCTTCCATTCAGGCCAAGACCACCGCGCTATTACAAGAAACAATTGGGGCCTTATGAAATCCCTTCTTCCCCGTATCTGGGAATGGTCCTGGTTCTCAGAAGAAAAACAACTGAATTTCAACGGCCATTTGCTGGCTGTGGGAGAACATCGAATTTTGGTCGATCCTCCTTCGATGAGTGCAGAAAACATCGCTTTTGCTCGTCAAGAAGGTCCCGTAGATTATATTATTTTGACGAACCGAGATCATGAGCGAGAAGCCACGAAGCTCAGGCAAGAGTTTGGTTGTACGGTGATGGCCCCGGATTTAGATGCTAAGGAAATGGGCATAACCATTGATAAGACGTTTAAGGATGGAGAGTTACTCCCGGGAGGGATTTGGGTCGTGCAGTTGTCACATCAAAAATCGCCAGGAGAAAGCGCATTATTTTTGCAGCAGGGGAAAGGGACCATCATCGTGGGTGATGCCGTCATTGGACATCAACCAGGCGCGTTGCGCCTCCTGCCTCCCGAAAAATATTCGGACATCGCCCAGGCGCGTGAAGGCCTTCGACGGTTATTAAAGTATACGTTTGATAGTCTAGTGGTGGGAGATGGAACGTCTATTTTAACGGAAGCGAAGCCGGTGCTAGAGAAGACCTTGGCTGAAACTTAGACTATGGAACTCTTTGCATTCTCTTATTCGATGCCCGTGGGGGAGTGTGAGTGACTAAGAATGGCATGGTCTCAATCTGCTGAACTTAATTGTCTAGGCAATCAACACTTCTCCAAAGGTTTTTATACAAAAGCCTTTCAATGTTATTCGCAGGCCCTTGATGTGGATCGCAAAAATGGAGACCAGCGAGCATTAGCTACCACCTTAGGAAATCTCGGCAATATCTGTGCGGTCAGTGGCCGTCGAGAAAAAGCTCGAGCCTACTACACGGAAGTCCTGGAACTCCAGAAGATCTTAGGTGGTGACCGAGGGATTAGTACGACTCTGGCCAATTTGGGAAATTTATCGGCCGATGCTGGCGAATGGGATCGCGCCCAAGCCTATTACCTTGAAGCCTTAGATTTGATGAACCATCTCTCTGATTATGCCGGAAAAGCGGTGTTACTGTCCGACCTAGGGTTAGTAGCTCGAGAAACGGGAAACGAAGCAAAAGCCTTGGCCTATTACCAAGACTCCCTGACCTTAATGCGTCGGGTTGGCAATGAGGCTGGCCAGGCTGATGTCTTTCGAATGATGGGACGATTGTATTTGAGTCAACGTCGGTTTGAGGAAGCTCAAGCCTGCACCCTAACGAGTTTGGATGTTGCTCGTCGACTCAGAGATGAACTACGAATGGGCGGGGCCTGGTATGTCCTTGCCAGTTGTCATGAAGCCCAGGGGCAATGGGGCAAAACCTTGCACTATTTACGGAAAGTCGTTCAAATTGATGAAAAGTATCAACTCCCCAAGTTGGCCGAAAACACGCAACGACTTCAAGCTCTATCCGCTCGGGTAGAGTCTGGCACAGGGGAGCATCATGAGTGAGAGCCCAACGGTCTCCCCCTTTTGGGACCTAGCCCGGACCTACCTTGTTGCCGAATTCTCAGGTTGGTTGGATGCGAGTCCAACCACGGACGCCCTGACATTGCCCTTGGCCGATGAAGATTGGTTGCTTGAAGTAACCCAGGATGGCCATTTAGTGTGCGTGGCGGGATACGACTTGGATGACATGAAAAGTCTTCTCTCGGAAGGGACGCCAGAGGATTTAGGAACTGATGAACTCGCTAAACAAGCCAAATTCTATCTTCAACAAACCATTGCCAAGCACCGGCATAAATTACTGGCTGAAGGCTTCACGGAACGCATAGAAATGAATGATTCGTATGTCGCCGCACATTTTGAACGAGCCATTGATTTGGAAGCCTTGTCCAAGCTTCGAACCCAAATTCAAACCTGTCAAACATGGTTCAAAGCTCCAAAGTGACGCCGCTCACGATCACCTTTCTCGTAAGAGTTCCCACCTAACAAAAACCTATGCCGCCTCTGTCTTCCATTAAATCTTTTGATGCGTTTCGGGAGGCGGCCTATGAGTTTCAGTTACCCCGCCTTCTCTTCTCAGCGTTGGAACTAGATCTTTTCAACACCATGGGGAAGAAGACATGGACTGTTCCTCAATTGGCCAAACGAATACAGGCCAGTCAACGAGGAATAGATATTCTGTGCCGTAATTTGGCCAGTATTGGCTTACTGTTGAGAAGCAAATTGGGATACAGAACAAGCCCTTTCGTAAATCGATATCTTCAAAAAACAAGCCCGGACTTTCGAGGGGATTATTTGGCCCTTATCCAGAGGCAATGGCAGGAATGGTCCAATCTCACGGCAGTGATTCGATCGGGCTTTCCTGTAGACAGTCAAGAACCAGAAACGGCCGACTACCGCCGTTCATTTACCTGGGCTATGCATCATCGTTCTCAGGAAGCCGCTCAAGAGGTGGCTCAGCAAGTTTTCTTAAAAAAGGCGGGCACCTTGCTAGATTTAGGTGGTGGCCCTGGCACCTACGCGCTGTGTTTTTTAAAAAAAAATCCCCAACTTCATGCCACGATTATGGATCGACCTGCTGCATTGGAAGTGGCGCGCACACTTGCTCACCAGTCTTCGTGTGAGTCTCGAGTATCTTTTCAAAATGGCGATTTCCTCCACGACAGAATTCCTGGAACCTATGATGTCGTGTGGTATTCCAATGTGCTCCATATCTATTCCCCAGCCGAAAATATAAAAGTTTTCAAGAAAATAAAGCGTGCACTTAATCCGGGTGGACGCTTCTTCATCCAAGACACCTTTTTACAAGATCCGGAAGGGCTTCGTCCGCTGAAGACCAATCTTTTTGCGATCACCATGTTGCTCTATACCAAGACCGGTAATACCTATCCCCTGAAAGACGTGCGTGACTGGCTTCGTCAAGCAGGATTGACGCGTTCGCGAGTCTTAAAGCTTGAAAAGGGAACAGGAGATTGGGAAGGCCAACTCCTTGAAGGACGCATGCCAGCCTCTTCCTAACCAGCAGTTTCCTCCTCTCATTGGCACAAAAAAATCCCTTGCTTCGAAAAAGCTCTCGCGTAGGAACTTGATTTCTGAAACGCTACAGCCATTTCCATACCTAAGAGAACATGATGCTATGAAAAGTCGAATGGTCTATTAATTTTGAACATCGGTTCTGTTCAGGCAAACGGGCGAAAAGTCCCACTTCTCTGTGGGTAAGAAT
Source organism: Nitrospirales bacterium (assembly GCA_036443915.1). Taxonomy (GTDB): domain Bacteria; phylum Nitrospirota; class Nitrospiria; order Nitrospirales; family UBA8639; genus Nitrospira_E. The sequence continues at coordinate 145 of JAZFZJ010000218.1, read as the reverse complement.
TTTTTCAGGAATTGGACCTTTTTTTTTCGTACGAGATGCCACGAAAAGCCCCGATCTCAAGAATACAGATCAAGGTGAGGGTGGGGAATAACTATCGTTTTGAATGTTTTCCGGACAAGCACGATGATGTAAAGTCATAAAATTC
>JAZFZJ010000217.1:0-3298 GCA_036443915.1 Nitrospirales bacterium | reverse complement strand
AAGGAAATCTTGGCAACACTCCAATATTATATCGAGATGTTTCCTCTGAATGAGACAACCCCTCTCCCCTCCAATCTCTTTGTCGCGACCGATTTAGAGCATGGCTACACGTTGATTCCACCTATCGACCAAATTCAACAGACACTGAAAGCCAGTGGAAGGGAGGGCTCGTTGATTCAGGTATCACACTTGTCTCATACATCCCATCTCGATCACCAAGAATCACGTTTGGTCCCAGATTCCAACTTCTGGTCAGCCTTGCCAGGCTACGCCAGTCTGAAGGTAGCATGATGGTCCCCCGTATCCAGATCAATCTGTCTGCCCCCGGCGTCTCTCATCTCATATTTACGCAATTCGGTCTTAAGCTGGTTGCCGCGGCTGCCATAGCCCTCACAGCCTCATTTTGGTGGTTAGGAACCACCCTTCATCAAAATATTGATGAGATTGAAAACCAAATGGCCACCATTCACACAAGTAATGGGCAATTAGTCGCAGAAGCTAAAGTACTCGGGCTCGACCTTTCTGATCAGGCCATTCGTGGCATTCCGCAACAGGTCTTATTCGTTAAGCAAGTCCGAGAACGTGTTGGGTTTTCCTGGACTCAATTACTCACTGATTTGGAATCGGCCGTCCCCCAAAACATTATGATGAGATCCATTTCTCTTGATGAAAAAACTGACATGGTTCTCCTCAATGGGACTGCACAATCCTTACAAGGCCTGAACCGCCTGATCCATCAATTAGAAAACCACCCGGCCTTCCAGGATGTTATTTTGTCGCAGCATGCCAACACAAAAAAGAAGAAGGCGGGACGATCCTTGATCGTCTTTTCCATGAAAGTCTTCTATAACCCGACATAATTATTTACAAAGACAACCCCCCATTTACCAGCTGCTATGATACCTTTTAAAGTCTTTTCGCAATCAACAACTACGCTGAGGATTTCCCAATACTTGATGCCTCTGTTTATTGTCACATTGCTAGCTGGACTCTCCACGGTGGGCATGTTTGGATTGATGTTTTATCCAGCACAAGATCGTTATGACCAAACCACATCCCGTTATCAAACGGCCCTCCACATCCAATCCCAAACACAAATGGCCAAAAAAACGCAGGCTATTCTATCCACTACCTGGAAGGCCCTTCCCAATTATCGAGAGTTTACCGATTTGAGCTTGGACATTGCCGACTTAGCCAAACGCAACCAGGTGCGAATTCCGGGTATGGGCTATGATTTCCACCCTCTATCTCAAAAATCTCATAAATTTGCTGCCAAAGGAACCTTCGCATTTGAAGCCCAGGGACCGTATCAAGCCATTCGGAAATTTATTTATGAACTAGAAAAACGTTGGCCGTATTTGTTTATCGAAAAACTATCCGTGGAAAGCTCGAAAAAAAATACTGGGGTCATCTTTCGAATGAAAGTTTCCACGTTTTTAAAAGAATTCCCCCAAAACCTTAAGAAACAGAAAACAAAAGTCTTATGACGAATCAACATAAAGGACTGTTATTGCTCGGTCTATTTGTCGCCTGGGGAGGAGTGACATTCTATCAACTGACGGATTCTGGATCCGTTGACTCCCCTTCGGCAAAGCCACAGGATGAATCGCCTTTGCCTCCCTTAAAAGATTTGGCCTTAGACCAAAACTTTCCTAATGCCAGACAAAACGCAAAATTTTCTCAACCTCGAAATATCTTTGCCCTTCAAGGTCAACAAAAACCCCGACCTAAACAAAACATACCCATACCCTCCTCCTCTAAAACCACGCAAACGACCCCGCCTCCCCCACCTCCTGGCCCCTCACCGGCCGAACTGGCCGCCCAGCGAGCTCGCGAACAACTCAACCAATATCGTTTTCTAGGATATTTAACAAAGGGTGGAGAAAGTCAGGCATTTCTCACGAATGGACAAGCCATCTACATCGTCAAACAGGGGGAAATGTTGGAAGGACGCGTCCAAGTCCATAAAATCGAACCTGAAACGGTAGTTCTGTCTACGCAAATACGGGAAACCGGCAATCACATCCAAGCGACCATTCCACTAACATCAGAGACACGCAGCTAATTCCCTTCATAGCTCTTTGGCTCGCCACCCTGATATGATTCCCTTATGTTTTTTGTATCACCTTCACATTTTCCAACACGAGGCCTCGGTCCCAAAACACGTCTATTCGTGATCATGGGTGTACTTGGGCAAAGTCTTTTGTGGGGATCTCTAGGACTTTCGGCCACCTATCGGTGCCATGACCAATCGGGAAACACGGTTTTAACCGATAATCCCACACAGCTTTTTAACTGCACACTGCTAGAGTCTCAAATTTTCCAGGTTCCAAACATCGTTCCTCCAACTTCCAAACCAATCAATACCACCCCTATGGACATACCTCAACTTTCCCAATCCGAGACTCCGCCTTCCCTAACCTCTCCTGTACAGGAAAGCTCCAACGACCCACAACTGACTACGGATATTACGGTCCCACTTAAAAAAATCGGGGGCTCCTTTGTTGTTGAAGTCACTCTCAACCAAGAACGGACAGCCCAACTCATCGTAGATACTGGTGCTTCGATTACGGTGTTGTCGATTGATACTGCCCTCGATCTTGGCATCCTAGGAACAACTGACAATGAACTCTTAACAGTCAATACGGCTGGCGGTTCGGTGCAAGTCAATATGAATTATCTCTCTTCTCTCATGGTGGGAAAGGCCCAAGCCACCAACGTGACTGTGGTGATTCATGATCTGCCTGATATTCCCGATCAAATTGAAGGCTTGTTAGGTATGTCCTTCCTTAAGCATTTTCTCGTCACTTTAGACCCTGACCAGGCCCTTTTAATACTTCGTCCGAAGCCACGCTCCTAATTCCTTCCACATTCGTTTCACTCGTATTTGTTCCCCTTAGGTTTAAACCGAGGTCTCCCTTCTGGAGTGACCCTCTATTTTCCGAAACTATGGACCTGTTGAATATTTCTCTCAAATAGCACAAAAAGGTCCACAGCAGAGCCGATATCAGTAACCAGCGGGAATGTTCAAAAGGCCGCTGTTTCACCCGCCCAACCCTGGCGCGCCAAGACGCGCCTTTCCTCGGGCAAGGCGGCAGGGCTTTTAGCGCGCGGAGCATACGGACCAGTATATGAGGATGGCAAAACGTCGAGAACGCGGCTGGCGGACCCTGCACCTTCGCGAGGGCATGCTTTTCCAACAGGCCCGGAAGGATAATGCAAGGAGAATGGCCAGTGTATTTAGGTCATGACCAATCGGAGGAGGTTGCACTGGCAGAGTTGAAGGACTCTACGAATA
>JAZFZJ010000216.1:0-10203 GCA_036443915.1 Nitrospirales bacterium | reverse complement strand
TGTGCAGAGTTGCAAACGAGCAAGGGGGGTAGTGACCGCTTTTCCTATCATATGTTTACTTTTTTGCCTCTTTTAAATTCCGAGTGGGTCATACTTCCTTTTAGATAGCGGCTATGCCATGCTTCCCGTCCATTTTATTGGGAGGCAGCCGATTGGTCTTGCCCCGGTTTTGTGGACAGGTTCGTAAAGCCTGAAGAAAGACATTGAGCGGCTTTAGGATTCGTTGCTGGTCTGTTCGGGCATCTACCTCTGCCCGTTCTTTCTGGCCGGTCAATAGCCTCATCCCACCGTCTCGATATACACCGTCAACTCCATTACCGTCTTGTAGAGCGGCAGGTGTTCGTACCGCGCCATCGTCCGGCTCCTCACCAACAACCGGGGGAAGGAGGGGGCTCACGCCCCCTGCACCCCCAAATGATCACATGACTCAAAACATCAAAGCCTCAATGCATGGTGGTTTGTCCTCTTTATTTTAGTTGGCCTTCTCAAGATAGCCCGAAAGAGTCACAATTACAGTCATAGAAGTTGTGTCCCAGTTACGTTGAACAAATGGCCTTACCTCCTCTCCTGGCCCGGCATATATTCGAACCATTCTTCCCCCTTCCCATCTGGTCGTAATGCCGCCCGCAGTACCGGTGCTAATTATAATGGGTGAAACGACTCAAGTACATGACTTGTTGTGGCGGCAAAAACGGCACTTCGGATCGATACTTGAGCCGTATAAGCCGCTCCGGGATCAGGCGCCGTCGGCGTAGCACTTGGGTCGAAGGAAGCATATTCGATAACCAACCGCTTTCCATTCGGCACTGTATATGTGGCGCCACTGCCGGCAATGTCTCCAACGTCCATATCAGCACTGAAGTCCATTGTGAATTTTGTAAAAACTGCAGGAAGAGTTTCATCAAAGCCCTCGCGAGCAGGGTGCGTCACTACTGGTACGGGATTGGTCTCATCATTGGTCACATTTGCATCACATGAAAAAGAAAAACAGTCAGCCCATAATAAAAATGCCTTCCCAGGCCGCGGTGGCCCAAGAAGGCATGGTCCTTCGACAGTGATGAACCGACTCGAAGACAACTTGAAAACAAGATTCCTCCAGTTCCATAAGGACCCTCTTGGTCAGGATGGTCGGAGAACCTAACTAATCAGTTAGTGTTTCTATGGAGGTTATAAAAGTTAGGACATTTTTGCTGTTAGGAAAAAATTGTCAATCCCCAAAATGTGGAGTTGGGAGGGGGACAACCCCCCAACACTGAGGACGATCAAGGCACCTGATAGGTCAATCTGGATCTGAGGGAGTTCACGGATTTCACTTTTGATTGTCCGAAAACTTCTGGATTAAACCCAAATTGAACCCACGCATGGCGTGGTTGCATAATTCCAAAACCCAATAGACTTTCCACCGTCATGTGTATACTTAGAAAATTCTCTCTGACACGGGCATACCCAAACTCCTCATTCGATTTAAAATGTCGCACTTCATCAGTCCTTCCGCCTTCTGATTTTCAAACCGCCGAGCTCGCAGTTTTGGGCCGAAAAGGGCTTTAAACCGAAACACAGCATTCTCCGCCAAACTCTGTCGTGTACACCCACTGGCTACGCGCCAGGCATACCGGCCTTGAAGCTGAATCTGGCGAAGATGGGCATCCCGGATGGCCAGCTTTTGGGAAGGGTTAGCACACTTCATCCGTTTCGCGGCGTTGTTGCATAATTCCTAAAAACATTCAGGAAATCAGCAACTTACGTATTTCAGCGAAAAGCTGAAAATGTAATAAATTCAATGAGTTAACGGCAATTATGCAACAACGCCATATGAGTATATATAAATAAATGCTTTATAAAATATAAAAGCAACATTTATGATTGCAAACATAAGATTTACACCAATCGTAGAATTTTGGAGGGAAGGCAGGAAGGCTTAGGAAGAAATCGTATGGCGAATGATTTTTCCCTCGACCATATACACAATGAGTTCTGCGACATTGGTGGCGTGGTCCGCGATGCGTTCAATATATTTCGAGATGAACGACAGGCGAATGGCTCGGGAAATCGTTTGAGGATTCTCGATCATAAAAGAAAGGAGTTCACGGAAAATTTGTTCATTTAAATTATCCACAGAGTCATCATCATCAAGAACCTTGCGGGCTAACCCGGAATCCCAACGCACAAACGCATCAAGCGATTCCCTGACCATCTTGATCGCCCGTTCGGCCATTAAGGGGATATCAATATACGGTTTCAATTGGGGTTCTTCATTGAGTTCAATCGCCCGTTCACAAATGTTTTCGGCTAAATCACTCATGCGTTCCAGTTCAGTGGAAATCTTCATGGCCGTCGTGATAAATCGCAGATCTCTTGCCGCTGGTTGATGAAGAGCCAATAATTCCAGACAGACTTCATCCACTTCAACATCCATGGTATTGACGTGATGATCATTCTGAATCACCTGTTGGGCCAACTCTTCATTCCGATCAACCAGAGCGGTAAGGGATTGGCGAATTTGACTTTCCACCAAGGCCCCCATGCGCAAAATCCTTTGCTTCAGGTCAGCTAACTCATCATCAAAATGTCGCTTCATACGATGTTCGTGTTCTCCCGCAATGAAGTTATCCGAACCGGCCTGTCACATAATCTTCCGTCCTGCGGTCCGACGGATTGGTGAAAATTTTCTTGGTGTCATCAAATTCAATCAATTCACCCAAAAGGAAGAAACCGGTCAAATCGGACACTCGCGCAGCTTGTTGCATGTTATGAGTTACGATGACCACCGTCAATTGTTCCTTCAAGGTATGCAACAATTCTTCAATCCGTCCCGTGGAAATCGGATCGAGCGACGAACACGGTTCATCCATCAACAGGACATCCGGATTGACCGCTAACGCCCGGGCAATACACAAGCGTTGCTGCTGTCCTCCTGATAACCCTAGCGCATTCGTCTGCAACCGATCCTTGACTTCGTTCCATAAGCCAGCTCCCTGAAGACTTCGTTCCACGATTTCATCAAGAACCCCTCGTTTACGAATTTTCTGTAATTGCGGCCCATAGGCCACATTTTGCCAAATGGTTTTCGGAAAGGGATTGACCTTTTGAAACACCATTCCGACTCGGGTTCGAAGATCCGTGGCATCAACCTCAGGGGCATAGATATTTTCTCCATCAAGAAGAATGGTCCCCTCCACTCTCGATCCATCCACAAGGTCATTCAAACGATTGAGACACCGAAGAATGGTGGATTTTCCACAACCGGATGGCCCAATAAAGGCCGTCACCCGATTCGCGGGAATATTCATGGTCACTCCCTTTAAGGCCTGAGCCGTCCCATAATAGAAATTCATTTCTTGAATGGAAATTTTCGTGGGTGCCTCCGCCAAAGGACGCGTATCAGACTGGGGATCCTGCAATGTCATGCGCATAGGACTTACCTGTCGTTTTTCAATAATGGCAGTTGGGAGTTTGGCTTCTGGAGTTGCCTGTCAGGAGGCAACCCTGCTGAGGTATTTTGATTGAACCCCATGATTGTACCTCATTTAGACCGAAGAACCAGCATAGCGTTTCCGCATTCTCGTTCGGAGTGCAATCGCAGCCATATTCAAAATGAGCACAACCAGAACTAAAATTAAGGTCGTGACATACACCATGGGTTTCGCCGCTTCCACATTTGGGGATTGAAAACCCACATCGAAAATATGAAATCCTAAATGCATGAATTTTCGATCTAAATGAACGAACGGGAAAAATCCATCTACCGGCAATGAGGGCGCGAGTTTCACAACCCCGGTCAACATTAATGGTGCAACTTCTCCAGTCGCTCGCGAGACCGCTAAGATCAACCCTGTCAAGATGCCTGGCATCGCACAAGGCAATACCACTCGCAGGAGAGTTTCAAATTTTGTCGCGCCCAATCCCAAAGACCCTTCCCGATATTCACGTGGCACGGCCGATAGTCCTTCTTCTGTCGCCACAATGACCACAGGCACCGTCATCAAGGCCAAGGTTAAGGAGGCCCAAAGAATACCCCCAGTGCCAAACGTCGGTGTAGGCAACGCCGCGGAGAAAAACCATTGATCGATGGTTCCACCGACGGCATAGACAAAAAATCCCAAACCAAACACTCCAAAGACGATAGACGGGACGCCGGCAAGATTGTTGACGGCAATTCGAATCATCTGGGTTACCACACCTTGCTTGGCATATTCTTTGAGATACACCGCGGCCAAGACGCCAAAAGGCATGACCATCACGCTCATAATGAGGACCATGAACACGGTGCCAAAAATGGCAGGGAAAATCCCTCCTTCCGTGTTGGCTTCCCGAGGTTCCTCCGATAACACGGCCCAAAAATTCGCCACATACATGATGGCTTTATCCCAAACACCCATGGCATTGGGACGCCACGCTTGAACAATATCTCCGATTAATAAGAATTTTTCTTCTCCTGACACATCCGTCAGAAGGACTCGAAATCGGTTGAGTTCCTCATACAAGCTCTCTAGCTGCTGTGTCTGCTGTTGGTATGTGGTTTCAAAAATGTGAATCTGATTTTCTAAGGATGTCCTGGTTGCGGCATCAAGACGACCGTTCATTTCCTTTTCACGAATATCTAGGCGAGCGCGTTCGATATCATAGTTGATCACCCCAATCGCATCATGTTCAATATGGTGAATCTCTTCATGAAGAGTTTCCATTTTGGCCAGAAGGGGCAAGAGCACATTCCAGGTTTCTTCACGGCCCAAGGATACCCGAGTCTCACCATCCCACAGTTCGACGATCCAGCCATAAAAATCCCCCCATTCTCGTCTTTCCAATGACACGGCTCCAGGAGGATAGTCCCGCTGTTCGATCGCATCTTCATCGATCCATCGAAAATCCAACCCATAAAGATCCCGATTGCCCACCTTCAACTGCACGCGTGTTTTCCCTTCCGGAAATTCAGGAGAACCCGAATCAGGAATGAGTTGCGAGTCCACGTGCTCCCCTAACACTCGCGTCCCATCCTTCAGCGTCAGTTGCACCAGATTCTTGGGCCAAAAATACCCCATACCATTGACAAAGATTAATGCTAATAAGCCGCCAATCATCAGGAGAGAAAGGGCTAACGCGCCACCCGAGAGCCAGATAAAAAGAGACCCCGAGGCGAAGAACCGTTTGACAGAGATCAGTGAAGGCATCATTAAAATTGGGAGTATTGTTGACGGAGTCGTTGGCGAACCACTTCCGCAATCGTGTTAATGGTAAAGGTAAACCCAAACAGAATCAGGCCAGAAAGAAAGAGTACTCGATAGAGGGTGCCTCCGTGAGGGGCTTCAGGAATTTCCACAGCAATATTCGCCGAGAGGGTTCGAAACCCATTGAACATACTCCAGTCCATAATTGGAGTATTGCCCGTGGCCATGAGGACAATCATCGTTTCCCCCACCGCACGGCCAAATCCAATCATCAAGGCCGAGAAGATACCTGGACTGGCCGATATCAAGACCAACCGCGTTAAGGTTTGCCAGGGTGTCGCCCCCAAGGCCAGAGAACCAGCCACTAAATGACGGGGAACATTGGCGATCGAATCCTCGGCAATACTAAAAATAATGGGAATCACGGCAAAGCCCATGGCAAAACTGATGACGATGGCATTGCGTTGGTCATACGTAAGCCCTAAATTCTCAAACATCCATTGCTTGTAATTTCCTCCAAACAACCATCCTTCCAGAGAAGAAGTCGTCATTAAACAGAGCACCACGGTCACTACAATCGCCACCATGATCACCACTAAATCCAACCCATAGGTATCAAGCCGTTTCCAGCGAATGGGCAACGTTTGCCACACGACACAGCAACCGGCGATGACTAAGGGGATCAAACCCAGCATGGCGACCACAGCCGGGAATATTTTTTCTAACAGTGGCGCAAACCAGAGCCCAGCAAGAAATCCCAACACCACCGAGGGAAGCGCGGCCATAATTTCTACGGAAGGTTTCACAATAGCCCGCAAGTGCGGATGCATAAACATCGCCGTATAAATCGCTCCCATCACGGCAAGTGGGACGGCCAAAAACATGGCATAAATCGTTCCTTTCAGTGTGCCAAACATGAGCGGTATGAGGCCCAGCTTTGGTTCATATTCATCCGATCCGCTCGACGATTGCCACATCATTTCTGGACGGTCATAGCCTTCATAGGTGACCGGGAACAATAACGATTTCATCGTGACTTCAGGATGCGGATTGTGAATGGCATAGCTTCGAAGCGTCCCTCCTGTTCCCAACCACACCGCTCCATTCCCCTTAGGCGCAAAATACAAGGAACCGGTTGTTCCACCCGTTCCGTCCATCTCTACAATCGTTTGTCCAGACGTCGAATGATGCAGCAAGACGGTTCCTTGATTGTCCGCCGTCAAAAACCCCTTATCTCGTTGGGAAACCGAGAGGGCTGTGACAGATCCTGCATGAGGCGTAAAGGTGTGGATGACTCGAAACGGTGCCTTGACCGATTCGAAAGATCGGCCGTCAGACGGCATCCAGGTGCTCACCTCACCCGAAGTAGTACCAATCACCAATGTCCGTTCCCCTAATACATATCCCACGACTGTAACGGCTGTTCCTGAAGCACTCACGGACAGGGATTGAGGAATGGCCTCATATCCTTCGCGCTGCCATTCCCAGACCAACAGCTGCCCATCCTTCGTTCCAGCCACCAGCCTCCGTCCCACCCCACTCAGAGCAAGTGATGTCAGCAGGCTATCTGCAGGTACATTTAGCCGATGCTGTATCATGGTCACCTCATCCTCAAATGAAAATTCTCCTGGCTCCTCAAGACGCGTCAGCCACAGTTCCCCAGAATCGGTTAAGGCGGCAATCCATTGAGTATCATCCTCATTTGCGACATGCGTATGCAAAATAATGGAATGCCCCTCGGGAACCACTTGCACAGGATCCTTGACCGTGACCCTTGGCACAATCGTTCGCTGTTCGTTTTGAAAAACAGGACGATAAGCAATCCTCACGGGGTAGACCAGACCTTGGACCGTCGCAAGACTGAGGGAATTTCCCGTGGCCCCCATACGAACGACCGAGATAGGTTTTCCATCAATGGACAATTGTTTTCCCACTTCTTCCAATGGATTTCCATTGGGCAATGAAAAAAACTGCAGGTGTGTTCCTTCAAGAACAAATGGCACTTCTTGATACTCATCAATCCCCACCATCATGGTTTGAGGATTTGAGATATCTTCTCCTTGAGTGTTCACCTCGATTGAGGCGTTCAGCGAGGCTGTCGCGTGCTGAAAGAGTGGAATGACTTCCCACACCAAGTAGACAAAAATTCCTAAAATACTCACGATCGTCGCCAGTCCGCCCACCCATACCACTAGCCCTGCCATTCGATCCAACAGATGACGAACACGCCGGTGAGTTCTGCCTCGTTTCGCCACCATCCATTTTTGCGGGTTGGAGTGGGTCGATGCGGAAGGGCTCGTGGTGATAGGTGATGAGGTCATGAGAACAATGGTAAGACGGGAAGACAACCAGGGAGAGTTAACGGCCACCTCCTCGACGATGTTTCTTGGGAAGTGGCCGGGCTAGACATCATTAGGACATTACTGCAAATGCGACAATGGCTTTTTCATAACGCGTTGAGACATGGGAAAATATCCATCCTTCAGGACGACCCGCTGCCCTTCTTTGCTATACACGTATTTGAGAAATTCGCGCACAATAGGAGAGAGCGGTTTATTCGGCGTTTTATTCACATAGACGAACAAATACCGTGCTAAGGGGTAATCTCCTTTACTGGCATTCTCAAAGGTGGGTTCCACAAATGGTTGCCCGGTTTTCATCGACAGTGGGAGAACCCGTACACCCGAGGTTCGGTACCCAATTCCGCTATAGCCCATTCCAGCGCGGTCTTCGGTCACCCCTTGAACGACAGAGGCAGAACCAGGTTGCTCCTTGACCTCATCTTTATAATCGCCATTTTGCAACACTTTCTTTTTGAAAAATCCATAGGTCCCGGATGCCGAATTCCGTCCATACAGACTAATAGCGGTTTTACCAAAGGCCCCGTTCAATCCTATTTGACTCCAGGTTGTCATCGTACCCTTATACCCCTGTCGACGAGTCTTGGAAAACGCGGCATCCACTTGCTCAAGACTCATGCCTAGAATGGGATTGTCTTTATTCACATACACAACCAAGGCATCCACCGCGACAGGAAACGGCGTGGGCTTATAGCCAAATTTGGCCTCGAAGGCATCCATTTCTGTGCCCTTCATTTTTCGCGACATCGGCCCCAATTGTGCGGTGCCTTCAATTAACGCAGGAGGCGCTGTGCTGGACCCTTTCCCTTCAATCTGGATTTTGATGTTGGGGTATTGTTTCCGAAATCCTTCGGCCCACAGTGTCATCAAATTATTCAGTGTGTCCGATCCGATACTGTTTAAATTTCCTGATACCCCACTCACTTTGGCATAACCTTGCCACTTGGGATCTTCCATTGATTCTTTTGCCCAGGCCTTCGAAGGATCCAACCCCCCTGTTCCATACCACCCCAACAACAGGCCTACCATGATCGCCAAAAACCCAACGTACCGATTGTTCGACCCTGCCTTCATGAACGTGTCCTCCTTTGTAAGAATAAAATTGTACATCTTAGAGATTGCCCCTACGTAACAGCTATGTAACGAACGTGTTAAATGCCGACCACGTTCCCGCGGATTTGTCTCGACTCCTTAGGGATTCCATGTTTTCTATGAGCTGCCTCACCCATCTCTGACTGCGCCTTTCACCAGACGAATTGACATACAAAGAAAGGAAACCGTTGAGATCTTTTTCTGTGAGCAAGAAGAACTCTTCCTAAGGCTCAAACAAGAACTTCTGGGTTTACCTCTCCTAAGTAACGCCAAAGCAGTCCAAATCTCTGCTATTTCATAAATTCATTTTTACCCCAACTTCCCCCGTATCCTATGGAGATTGATCGTGGATAGCTCCAACTATCATGCTTAGGTTTTAATCATTTTTTGTCGATACATTGGGATGGGAAGGAAAAGAAGGAATAGAATACCAGGCCCAAAATTCCCTTCTGCACCATCGGCATTGTCTTCTAGACTTTTTGAAAATCTCCTACTCTTTTTATATTCTTCCATGATTCCTTTTGTTCCCATCGTATAGCAACCATTCATGGCCAGCCATCCCATGCATTTGGGTCTCATTCTTATGGCGGCGGAGACCTCTGCCGATGTGGAAATGCTCGTGCAAAGCTTCTCAGCCTATGGCTTTAAACTTACGGTTGTCCCCGATGGCGAAACAGCCCTAACCCAAAGTCTACAATTACAGCCGGACCTCATCCTATTAGATGTGATATTACCTGGCATTGATGGCTTTGAAACCTGTCTTCGGCTCAAAGAGCAGGTAGAGACGCGCGAAACACCGGTGATGTTAATGACGGCTCAATCTGACACGGTTAGTACGATTAAGGGCTTTTCAATCGGTGCCGTCGATTATGTGACAAGACCGTTTCAATTAGAGGAGATCATCGCCCGAATCACTACGCATTTGAAAATTCGGAATCTGCAAGTCCTACTCGAAGAAACCATTGCCCATCTTCAAGAAGAAGTGGCCGAGCGCAAGCGCGCGGAAGAAGCCTTGCAACAGTCGATGCACATCGCACAGCAAGCCAATGACCGCATGAGTAAAGACCTTAACGCCGCCGCGCGTGTGCAACAAGCCCTCTTGCCCGAGAACCTTCCTGCGATTCCAGGCATTTCTTTTGCTTGGAAGTATCGACCTTGTTCTGAGTTAGGGGGGGATTCCTTGAATGTGTTCCGACTTGATTCGAATCATATCGGCCTTTATGTCCTGGATGTGAGCGGACACGGCGTCTCAGCTTCCCTTCTCTCAGTAACCCTCAGTCGTGTCTTAATCCCGCGGCGGGACCCGTCTTGCCTGTTTATCAAGACCAATGGAACACCTGGCACGGGCATTCTCACTTCCCCGGCAGAAGTGGCAACTCGTTTAAATCGCATGTTTCCCATGAGTGAGGACGGACTCCAATATTTCACGTTGATCTATGGAGTCTTAGATACCCGAGAAGGTGTGTTTCGGTACATTTGCGCTGGCCATCCGCCTCCGTTATACCTGGCGCCCAATCAAAAGGTCGTGCCGTGCGAAATCGGAAGTGTACCGATTGGTCTCTTCGAAGACAGTCAATATGATGAGG
>JAZFZJ010000215.1:0-2063 GCA_036443915.1 Nitrospirales bacterium | reverse complement strand
GGTTCGGAACAGCCCAATGTGACACCAATGAGTACTGCAAGATACCAGGGAAGTGCCACGAAACCTCACATAGTGGTCAGCCGGTCTGAATGGGAAAAAGCATGTCGTTGATGAGCTATTGTGCCGTTTCCCTGATTGTACAAGGATTGCACATTCCATGAAAGAGTATGAAACCAATTTGAGAATCCTCCCCAACGGTCTTTCGGCCATGAACCAATGTAAAGGAGATAAGGAATGAGTGGTACTGTGACAATACCATCTTATGGAAATTCTACGACTGAAGCGCTCGAATCATCTTCGGTCAATCCCCGAACCTTACCCGCCCCTACCACCATTGAAGAAACCGGGTTACCCGAGGAGTTATTGGTGCAACTCTTGGTTCGGACGCTGTTTACCCACGGCGAACTCACCGAGCGCTCGGCCGGGGAGATCATGAAATTGCCCTACGGGGTGATGAAGGAATTATTCACACTCATTCAGCGAGAAAAGTACTGCGAGGTGAAGGGGCATGGGGAATCGTTAGGTGTCTTGCTCCGCTATGTCCTGACGGAAGCCGGGCGTCAGCGGGCAAATGCCTTTATGGAATTGTGTCGCTACGTGGGGCCGACCCCTGTTCCCCTTAATCAATATATTGACATGATGAAAAGTCAGCCTGTGAGTAGTTTGACTATTGATCGGCGGACGGTCACCGCCGCTACGGAACATTTGGTCTTAACCCCGGGAACGATTGACCAGCTTGGTGAAGCGGTGAACTCCGGATGGGCCATCTTTTTGTACGGGCCTCCCGGGAATGGGAAAACGGTCCTGGCCGAAGCCATTGGCAAAATGTTGGAAGCAGTGGGTGGAGGGGAAATCTATATTCCCTACGCCATGGAAGTGGATGGCCAGATCATTCAAGTGTATGACCCGGTTACCCATGTGAAAATTGCTGTGCCTCAAGAAGCTTCTCGTTCCTTGATTGAAGGCAAAAAGGAATATGATACCCGCTGGGTACTCTGTAAACGGCCGATTGAGTTTGCTGGGGGGGAGTTAACCATGGCGACCCTGGATTTATCCTTTAATAACTCGGCGAAATATTACAAAGCACCACCCCATATCAAAGCCAACGGCGGTGTGTTCCTGATCGACGATTTTGGGCGGCAGTTGGTGCGTCCCAGAGACCTGCTCAATCGATGGATCGTACCCTTGGAAAAACGCGTGGATTATCTTACCTTGCACACGGGAAAAGTGTTTCAAATTCCCTTTGATACGATTGTGCTGTTTGCCACGAATTTGGAACCGGCCAAGTTGGCAGATGAAGCGTTCCTGCGTCGGATCAGAAATAAAATTTATATTGCCGATCCGACTCTCGAGCGCTTTAAACAAATTTTTGAAGACGTGTGTATGAAAAAGGGAGTTCCCTATGATCCCGAGGGGATGGATTATTTGTTAGAATTCGTGTATGAAAAATATCAATTGAATATGCGCAGTTGTCATCCTCGGGATTTAATCGAGCAGATTATCAGTATCGCCAAATTTAACGCCGTGCCTCCGGCAATGTCGAAAACCTTTATCGACCGTGCGTGTCATACCTATTTCTTTGTGGAAGCGGCTGAGTATGACCAAAATATAAATTAGAAACGTTTTCGCACGGTGAGCCTTCCATGATGATGAACACTCTCTCCAAGGAAGGAGAGCGTCTGTTCCCCGCCCACTTTCTCCTTCCTGAACGTGTTACCAGGGCTGCATCGCCAACATCTGTTGTTGTTGAGGTATTTCTCAAGAAATTCGCATGACCAACCAGACGGCTATTTTATTGATCACGTGCCGAGATCATAAAGGACTCGTCGCTCGAGTGTCGGGCTTTATCCATGATTTTGGCGGGAACATTCTGGATTCGGATCATCATACGGATCAAGAGACCGGGGATTTTCTCATGAGGACCGTGTTCGATTTAGAGGGATTTCAAATCCCTTCAGAGGAAATTGCCCAGGCATTCAGTCCCATTGCCAACATTCATGAGATGAAATTTCAAATGTATGTTTCAGGCCAGAAGCCCAAAGTCGGGATGTTGGTTTCTCAAT
>JAZFZJ010000214.1:0-4724 GCA_036443915.1 Nitrospirales bacterium | reverse complement strand
GAGGGAGGGCCCTCCGATCTCAGCGCTCAACATGTGAGCTATTCATCAGATACTGTGCGAAAGATACAGTCTACGTTGTTACAAATGAGGAGAGGAGTGTTCTCAAGAAGGGTAGAATCATCCACTCAAAGCAGTTTTCACGGCTTCCCCAATCTCTGCAGGGTTTTTCACCACACGCACACCGGCCGCTTCCAGCGCGGCCATTTTATCGGCGGCCGTCCCTTTCCCACCGGTGATTATCGCACCCGCATGTCCCATCCGCCGTCCAGGAGGCGCGGTAATCCCCGCAATAAAACTCACCACAGGTTTGGTCATCTCTCCTTTTATGAATGTGGCAGCTTTTTCTTCGGCATCCCCACCGATCTCACCAATCATCACCACGGCTTCGGTTTCGTCGTCCTCCTGAAACATTTGTAATAAATCAATATAGCCGGTGCCGATAATTGGATCGCCGCCAATTCCTACGCAGGTGGTTTCGCCAAGACCTAAATTCGTAAGTTGATTCACGGCCTCGTAGGTGAGAGTCCCACTTCTTGAAATCACACCCACTCTCCCCTTTTTATGAATAAATCCTGGCATGATGCCGATCTTGCATTCATCTGCGGTAATTATTCCCGGGCAATTAGGCCCAATGAGACGAGTTTGTCGTCCACGCAGCGCCCGTGTCACGCGAACCATATCGTTGACCGGAATACCTTCCGTAATACAGATGACCAACCAAATTCCTGCATCCGCAGCCTCAAGAATAGCATCCGCGGCAAAGGGGGGAGGCACAAAGATCAGTGAGGTAGTCGCCTCGGTTTTATTCACCGCATCCTGAACGGTGTTAAATACTGGAATGCCTTCCACTTCTTGTCCAGCTTTTCCGGGCGTGACACCTGCTACCATTTGGGTTCCATACGCCTTGCACTGGGTAGCATGGAATGATCCTTCTTTGCCAGTTATTCCTTGAACCACAACTCGTGTATTCTTATTGACCAAAATACTCATGCCACGTCACCTTTCACCCATCAAGAAGAATGATAGTACTCTCGTTTCTATTTTTTCTTTTTTCGTAGGGCCACAATACGTTGGGCGGCTTCCCAGAGGTCCGCGACCCCTTCGACTTTCAGGCCTGATTCGGCCAAAAGTTTTCGGCCCTCTTCGGCATTGGTACCTTGGAGACGAACCACCACGGGAAGTTTGATATCCACTTCTTTGGCCGCTTCGATCACGCCGTGGGCGATGCGCTCACAGCGGACAATCCCCCCGAAGATATTTATGAACACACCTTTGACTTTTTTATCCTTGAGCAAAATCCGAAATCCTGCTGCCACCGTTTCTTTGGTAGCGCCTCCGCCAACATCCAGAAAATTCGCAGGCTCTGAACCTGCCAGCTTGATGACATCCATGGTTGCCATGGCCAGCCCTGCACCATTGACCATACAGCCGATATCTCCATCGAGTTTCACGTAATTCAGATTATGTTTTCCCGCCTCAATTTCTAAGGGTTCTTCTTCATGGAGATCGCGGAATTTTTGAATGTCGGGATGCTTATAAAGCGCGCTGTCATCAATGGAAACCTTTCCATCCAAGGCAATCAACTGCTTATCCGTGGTGATGACGAGTGGGTTAATTTCAACCAGTGACGCGTTTTTTTCCATGAACAAGCGATACAGGTTGTCCAACATTTGCAAAAACGGTTTAACGACGGCTGGCTCAAGATCAGGAAGTCCCAACGCAAATGCCAGATTCCGTCCGTTATATCCTTGAAATCCCACGGCAGGATCAATGGATTCCTTAAGCACTTTTTCTGGAGTGTGTTCCGCGACTTCTTCGATATCCATCCCACCTTCCGTACTCGCAATAAAGGTCGGAAACCCCGAATCCCGATCCACCAACAGACTCAGATACAGTTCCTTGGCAATCCCCGCTCCTTCTTCAATGAGCAGACGGCGCACTTTTCGTCCCTTGGGACCCGTTTGATGGGTCACCAACGTTTTGCCAAGAATTTCTTGGGCAAGGGATGGGACTTCTTCTCGATTTTTGGTGAGTTTTACTCCCCCAGCTTTCCCTCGACCTCCAGCATGAATCTGTGCTTTCACCACATACACCGGCGTATCGAGTGCCGCGGCCCATTTTTCCGCTGCCCGGACATTTTTAATTTCCTTGCCTTTGGGCACGAGGATCCCAAACTGTGCAAATAGTTGTTTCGCCTGAAATTCATGAATATTCATAAAAGTCCTCTAAGTATTGGAGTATCGTTTTCTCTCATTCAACGAAAACATCACCGCGAATCATCTATTACCATCTGCGTCATTCCCGCGAACGCGGGAATCCAGTTTTCAGACGATTTCGGTCCATAGATCACACCAAGAAGGATTCTTTTCTTCAATCAAAGAAAGCTTCCAAGCTCGACGCCATTTCTTAATTTGCTTTTCACGTTGAATGGCATCCGTCATAGTTTCATGAAGTTCATAATAGACAAGGTCGTGAATGTCATACCGCTTGGCAAACCCTTTAACCAGATTTTCTTTATGCTCTCAACAGCGTTTGACTACATCGCTCGTCACGCCTACATAAAGCGTTCCATTGTTTCGACTTGCCAAAATATACACACAGGGAGTTTTCTCCACCATTTAATCCTGGATGCCCGCCTACGCGGGCATGACGGAAAAGATCATGGCTCATAGTTTTTCAAAAGAGGCCCTTTATCTATATTTGTCGCGTATAGGCTGGCAACACCATGGGTGAGGTCAGCCCGGATGATACCTGATGACGTTTCGCTTCGGCTCGAAACTGAGCAACATGATCAAGAGTGAGCGTTCCTTGCGAAAGAGTTTTGGCTCGCTCGGCCGCTGTCTGCCCTGCGCGTTTACCAAACACCATCAAATCCAAGAGGGAATTCCCCATCAGACGGTTGCGTCCATGCAACCCACCGGAAGCCTCTCCGGCCACAAATAAATTGGGGGCCGGCGTTTCGCCCTTCACATCAATTTTCACTCCCCCGTTTTGATAATGCAGCGTCGGGTAAATTAAAACCGGATCTTTACGAATATCCACCTGATACCGCTCATATTGGCGAACCATGGCGGGAAAATGTTTATCCAAGGTGCCTGGGCCATGCTCAACATCCAGCAAGGGAGTATCCAGCCATACGCCCAACCGACCTGATGCCGTGCACACCCCTCGTCCTTCTTCGCATTCTTTGATAATGGACGAGGAAACGACATCTCGCGTATCTAATTCGTTGACAAACCGCTCACCCTTGGCATTGACGAGATGCCCGCCTTCAGAGCGAATACCTTCCGTCACCAGCGCCCCAACCAATTGTTCAGGATAGACGCCCCCCGAAGGATGGTATTGGAAGGTATCAATTTGCACCAATGGCACACCCATTCGATAGGCCAACACCAAGGCATCCCCCGTCGCACCATAATGATTACTGGTGGGAAACCCTTGAATATGGAGTCGACCAATGCCGCCAGTAGCCAAAATAACCGTTTTGGCTGCCACGATCACGTACCGTTTGTTATCCAAATCTTGTATAACCGCTCCCGTGCAAGTGCCCTTCCCATCACTGAGGAGTTCGACAACTGCGCCAAATTCCAAAAGCGGAATTTTTTGATTGAGGACTTCGTCCTTGAGCACGCGCATGATTTCCAACCCGGTGTAATCCGAGCACGTCAATAATCGAGCCTTGGAACTGCCTCCGCCTTTTTTGACATGCAGGTTGCCATCTTCTTGTCGGTCAAAGAGGACACCTAATTCCAACAACCATTTGGCAATAGACGGTCCTTCTTCGACCATGACCTTTAAGAGATCATGGTCGTTTTTCATATGACCGCCCTTTAATGTATCCAAGAAATGCTGGACGGGTGAATCATCAGGAGCGACGGCAATTTGCATACCGCCCTGGGCCATCACTGAATTAGAATCTCCCAGCCGCAGCTTGGTCGCTAACAAGACATTAGCTCCCTGAGCATGCGCATGAAGGGCAGCCGCACACCCCGCACCCCCTCCACCCACGACCAATACATCCACAGAATATTCAGGCGTGAGATCGAGACCAGCCGGAATCGGACTTTCGCCTTCCAACAACGTTGCGACTTCGGTGACGGTTGATTGCCCGGCGTTCGGTCCGAACTTAATCGGCCGATAGGCGTGAGCCCGATGATCGGGATGATACTTTTTTATGAGCGTATCGCGTTCGGCAGGAGAGAGTTTGGGAAAGGTAACAGATCGACGTGCCTCACGAGTTTGATGAACCACATTTTGTTGGGCGACGATGTCCACGAGGATCGCTCAGATCAATTACTTGGTCGAAGCCGTAGTATTCTGCAGATCTTCATCAGACAATTGCAGAATACGGTCCCATTCTTTTTCATAGTGCCCATCAGCAATCTCTTGAATTCGAGTGGCAAGGCCTTCAGGTTTTTCGGTGAAATGAGCCCCCTGGACTCTGCTCGCATAGAGAGCCACTAGATTGGGTGCGATGTCGGCAATGCATACGGGCGCGCACATCCCACACATGACACAATCCATAAACATATCGGAGACGGCTTTGAAATCACCAAACACCGCTTTCCACACGCCTTCCCGTACATCGATTTTTTGCGGGCAGGCCTCGGTGCAGGCATTACAATTCCGACAAAGCGGGGCTTCGGGATAAAGTTCAAATAAATCTTGTTTGGGATCTTTTAATTGTTGAACATCATAAATAGCCTTCCGAGCCGGAAAGGCTG
>JAZFZJ010000213.1:0-2801 GCA_036443915.1 Nitrospirales bacterium | reverse complement strand
GACGGACTTTTTTGAACATTCCCGCCAGCTACTGATATCGGTACTCCCTCGGGTATGTATGTGCGACCTCCGAGAAATATTCAACACGCCCAAAAGCGTTTCATGAGCCTACCCATTTAGGGCCAGCCATACTCTCCGTCTCCCGAGCTGAACTACAGGACACCAACACTCCTGGATTGAGGAAATGGAATCCATGACAGCATGAGGAAAAGGTTAGTCTGGACGAGAAGTCCCGGAAGGGTGTTTTTCTGTTGGAGAGTGGGGGGTGTCTTGTTGAGCTTCTTGTGTTTTGAGAGCAAGGGTTTTGGCTATCGAGCTTTCCGAATCTAACAGGATGCTAATCCAGTTTGTAGAAGGGTGGCTCTCCAGCGCAATTTTGACGACCATCGTCATAGGCACGGCCAAAAGCATTCCAGCTGGACCCCAAATCCAACCCCAAAATACCAAGGAAAGAAACACCACCAAAGTGGAAAGACCGAGCTTGCGACCCATGAGTTTCGGTTCTACCACGTTTCCGAATATCACGTTGACGACAACAAATCCCGTGGCGACCAATAACGTGCGCCCCAGACCATATTGAATAAATCCTAATAAGGCTGGAGGAAATGCAGCAATGATGGATCCTAAATTCGGAATGAAATTCAATAAAAAGGCAAGGAGCCCCCAAATGATTGGGAAATCAATTCCCAAGATGGCTAACCAGATGGCAACCACCACACCTGTCCCTAAGCTCACGAGCGTTTTAATGGCGAGGTAATGGTTGATGGCATTTGCGATTTTGTGAAATTGGGTAAAGGGTTCCTTCGAATCCCCAAAAGCAGCACGTATTTTTTTTTGAAAACTTGAAGCTTCTAGCAAAATAAAAACCACCGTGAGAAAAATCAAAAAGGAATTGGTGAGAATACTACCCAATCCTGAAAGTATGGTGGCCACGAGTTTCATGGAGGCTCCCGGATCGATGGATTTAAGCACGACCTCTTCATTAAGTTGAAAACCGTGCCCTTGAATCCATTGGGAGATTGGGGCCATTTCTTGGGTCAGGCGGGCCTGGTAGCGAGGGATGGCATCGGAGAAATCGTCCAGCGAGGTCCCGATAATAGAAATGAATCCAAGCCCCACGCTGAGAACGCCCATGACCACAATGAATATGGCCAGAGGAGCTGGAAACTTCTTTTCTCGAAGCCAAAAGACTGGATAGGTACTTATGATGGCCAGGAACACTGCGACAAGCATGGGAACCAGGATTGGTTCTGCTGTCCGCATACCCGCTACCACGATAACAAAGGCTGCAATTGACAACAGGTGCCGGCCAATTGGGGATTGGGATGATGTGGACGCGAGCATAAGAAGGAATTTTGGGTTTGGAAGTAGGGGCCTAGAGGCGTTCAGGGCCACAAATTTATTTTACCTATCATACCCCGTTAGAAATCTTCTGTCCTAGGAAAGGTATCTGTGAGTTTTTGGGGGAGTATGTGAAAGACCAAGACAGGGGAAGTTCGAGGAAGTTGGATCCCTAGGATTTTTGGAGGAAGTGGGTTTGGGGCTATAAAAACGTGGGAGTTTTATTCCTTTATGGCTTTCAGCCGTTGCTGTAAATACCCATTACGGACAGCGCCATATAAATCAAGTGTTCCTTCCTCCACTCCTTGAAATTTTTCAAGATTTAATGCTCGCAAGTTGACGGCTTCTCCTGTGGTCCGCCCCGCCTGAATATATCTGATGGTTGAACGGTCATCTACCAACTGAGGGATACCATCAACTGTTACGATGGGGACAACAAACCAATTAAAGGGATTCAAAAAAATATCTCCAATGAACCCGAATCCATCTCTTAGAGTGTAAGGCCCAAAAAATGGAACCATGAGAAAGGGACCTGGCCCCACTCCATAAGTTCCCAATGTTTGCCCCAGATCTTCTGGGGGGGTCTTGAGGTCAAACATGATGCCTGCTGGGTCGAACAATCCACCGACACCCAGAGTGCTGTTGATGAGGAATCGGCTCATCTCAATGCCTGCCCCCTCAAACTTGGCTTGAAAGAGATTGTTCAGGAATCGAGGAAAAGACCGAATATTTTGAAACACATTAGAGATGCTTTGTTGCGCATCAGGGGGGATAAAAAAATTATATACTTGGGCAACAGGTTTCACGACATATTTATCTAGCCGGTAATTAAATTCAAAGATAGCGGAATTAACCGGTTCGAATGGGTCGTATTCTTCTAACTCTGAATCATCAGATTCTTCAAAGGGATCGAACAGGAAATCTTCTTCCCCCTCACTCTCCGTATGTGGTTCGTTCAAAGACTCAGGGAACTGAGCTCTCGGTACATTATCTAAGCTTCCTTGGGTCTCTGAAGATTTTCCATTCCCCGCACATCCACCCAATCCTAAAGCAAGGGATAGAATGAACAGGATCCCCAACAGCATGGTATTTTTCGTCAATTTTCCTTCTGTTATCTGAAGTTTTTCGTGAAGCATGTTCATTTCGGTAGAACTAGGGAATACGTTCCCATCTCCTTTTACGCACGTTCTATGAAATAACGCCAAAAAGTCGCGGCAAAAACTGTGGGACTGTAGCAAAATACCCTGCTCAATCCAAGAAATATCTGAATGAAAACCCAATTCCAAACAGGTCCTTTTTTAATCTTGTCCTACCGTACGTGGATCTTGTTTCTTTTTGAGATTGTTGAAAAGCCTGCCTCGGGTATTGCCGAAGGGTCCATCAGCGGCGTTCTCGGGCCTTCGCCGGGCTTACTCCGCCGAAGGCTACGCAGGCCGGGAGCGGCTTCGCGCTCAATGGCT
>JAZFZJ010000212.1:0-4944 GCA_036443915.1 Nitrospirales bacterium | reverse complement strand
CCCACTTGCTAGTGATCATCCATGGAATAGGGCAAAACCAATTGGCATTGTAAGAAATTCCAACTATTCAACAGACTCTAATAGATGAAACTATGTCTAAAGCACGCCATACACCGCTCTCCAACATTGATGAAGAGATGGCTCTTCGTACAATTCTTGAAGGAACGGCCACGGAAACCGGTGAGCGGTTTTTTGAGGCGCTCGTGGAAAATTTGGCTAAGGCCCTGAATACTCACGGAGCCTTCGTGACGGAATTTTTTCGTGAAACTCGGCGTATGAAAGCACTTGCCTTTTGGATGGACGGCAACTGGATCAACAATTGGGAAATGGATATTACGGGAACGCCGTGTGAAAGGGTGTATGAAACGGCCAAGATGGTTCACTTCCCTGACAATCTCTTAGACATGTATCCCACCGACCCTGATGTCGTCGCCATCCACGCCGTCAGTTATCTCGGGATGCCCTTGATTGACCTCGATGGCACAATCCTTGGGCATCTGGCGGTGATGGACACACGCCCTATGCCCGAAGAACCAAGGGTTCATGCTATTTTTCGTATCTTTGCCGCCCGGGCGGCTGCTGAACTGCGCCGGTTGCGTGCCGAATCCGCAGTAAGGGAACGAGAAGAAAAGCTAGGCCGGCTCGTCGACAGTGCGATGGATGCCATTATCGAATTGGATCAAGCCCTTCACGTGACTCGCATGAATCCAGCCGCGGAGCAGGTCTTCCAATGTACAGCCGAGCAGGTCATGGGAAAAGATTTTTCGCCTTTTCTTTCTCCAAAAGATCAGGAGACCTTGAAGTCTCTGATACGAGAACTCGATGCTCGACCAGAAGGGCAGCGCTATCTCTGGATTTCCGGTGGCCTCACTGCTCTTCGAACCAATGGTGACAGGTTTTCTGCAGAAGCCACGCTTTCTCGTTACGACATTCAAGGCCAAACCTTTCACACCTTAATTCTTCGCAATGTGGAGGAACGTATAGCGGCGGAGCAAAAAATTCATGCCCTCACTGCAGAAACTGAATTTCTCAAAGAAGAACTGCATGACCTTCAACATTTCGGTGAAATAATTGGGAATAGTCCATCGTTGATTCGAGTCCTCCGGGACATCCAACAAGTGGCGGGCACTGATGCGACGGTTTTGGTTTCCGGAGAAACTGGAACCGGCAAAGAAGTCATAGCGCGCGCCATTCATGCGAATAGTGCACGCGGGGATCACCCGTTTGTGAAAGTGAATTGTGCGGCCATTCCGGCCACCTTGATCGAGAGCGAATTTTTTGGACATGAGCAAGGGGCCTTTACCGGGGCCACGAAAAAACGGGATGGACGGTTTACGCTAGCTGACGGTGGAACGATTTTTTTGGATGAAATCGGTGAACTCCCGTTAGATCTTCAAAGCAAATTATTACGTATTCTCCAAGAAGGGGAATTCGAACCGGTGGGAAGTTCCCACACTAAAAAAGTGAATGTCCGTATTCTGGCGGCCACCAATCGTGACCTCCAACAGGAATCCCAGAAAGGCCACTTTCGGGAGGATCTGTATTACCGACTGAATGTGTTTCCCATCCACGTTCCATCTTTACGCGAACGTGGAGAGGATATCGCTCTTCTGGCCACGACGTTTGCCCATCGCTTTGCCCAAAAAATGGGTCGCACCATTGGTGCCTTGTCTCCAAAATGTCTTCTGCGACTGAGCGCTTACCATTGGCCAGGGAATATCCGTGAGCTACAAAACGTGATTGAACGGGCAGTTATCACTTCTCGTGATGGCACGTTAAATTTGGATCGTGCGCTACCGGAAATTTCGCAACATTCAGAAAGCCAACCCACTGAGATTCAAGAAACCGACAACACTCGAATCAGGACCATCCAGGAACTTCAAGCGTTGGAACGGGAAAATATTATCCGTGCATTAGATGCCACAGCCTGGAAGGTCGCTGGCACGAAGGGCGCCGCACACCTTCTGGGTATGAATGCCTCGACTCTCTCTTCTCGAATGAAAGCCTTGGGAATCTCCCGAGAGAAATAACGATTTCTCTCTTTTTCTGCCTCACATCTTCAGCTAAATTTTACCTTACGACTCCTCGGAATTCTTATCTCTACTCATTTGCCAAATCTGGCAAATACCAGTTGTGAAATTTCGCAATTTGCCAAATTTCACGATTCCATTGATTCTCCTCAAACTACCATAAGTCATTAATTTTATTATAAAAATTTAAATTTTTGCAGTTGGCATCAACACTGCATTATAGGCTGAGCATTGCATGCTGACACCCAGGAATATGGCCAAACCTGAAAAGGATTCACGATGCAAAAAGAAGAGATTGCAAAGAAAACGGTTCAACTTTTCTATCAACTGTTACGTCAAAACCAACAAGGAGAATGTGTCATGGAACAAGGCATCGAACAAACTACGGTCAATGGTGTGGATGTTGAAAAAATGGGAAGTACGGTTCAAGCCATCCAAGGGCAGCCGGATTTAGCACAATTTCACTTTCGGGCCACCAACACGTGGATCAACGGTGGGCATAATCGAACCACAATCAAGGAGTTTTATGGAGTGGGCCAAGACGATACCTCTCGTACGCAACCCTTTGTTCTTGATGCCGACGAACCGCCCGTCCTTTTAGGCGAAGACCAAGCCGCCAACCCAGCGGAATTTGTGTTACATGCGTTGGCCTCTTGTTTGACGACTTCGATGGTGTATCATGCGGCCGCACAGGGAATCACCATTGATGCGGTGGAATCGCATCTGGAGGGTGACATTGATCTTCACGGCTTTCTCGGACTTTCACCCGCAATGCGACCCGGCTATCAAAAAATCCGAGTCAATTTTTCGGTGAAGAGTGATGCCCCAGCGGAGAAGTTGCAAGAATTAGCGAAATATTCTCCAGTGTTCGACATCATCTCGAACCCCGTTCCAGTTTCTCTTACCGTGGAAACCCATTCATAGTCTTTTGACTCTCTTTGTCCAGACGACCTTTCCGGAATCCTTGTCAAACTTAACATTCCGGAAAGGTGGACTCGGAGAGAGCCATTCTTATCCAAGTTGAATTTCATTTCATACCATTGAAATTCCAAAACACAGCCAGCCAGATGGTGTCCTGTGCAGGATCAGTCCAGGCAACCCGATGTTTTGTATGCGCAGGAAGAAAGAGCGTATCCCCAGGCCCTAAGGTAACCGATGAAGCCTGATCACCAAGTTGGAGTTGTGCCCTACCTTTCAACACAGTTATCCATTCATGTTCGTCTTGGTCATACCAAAAGTCAGGGGGGGAGGCCTGCCCTTTTGAAATAATACGCTCAATCCTGACCGGGGGGTCCACAATGATTCTCTCGACCCATTCCTGTTCAAGGCCTTCCGGAATGCCTTCAAATAGATTCATGGGCGTATTCTTCATCGTCTAAGAGATGTCGTCCTTAGTTCTAGGCGTGGGCTGTCCCCTACCAAACCCCTTTACGTTGATAACATTCCAGGGCTTCTAAAAAGGCTTGATTGGCGAGATTGGCGGCGATCGCCACATAGTATTGCTCCATCGCATAGCAATAACTACTTTCTTCCCGACGACGACACGGCGTCAACGATTTCGAGGGATCCTCTAATTCCTCCCGCGCGACTGTTTCTGCATGCTTACGTTCTTGTTCTTGCCTGGTTACTTCTTGTCTAAGAAACGCGATTTGTCCGGAGAGGCCATCGGCCTGTTCAATGGCCTCGGGAATCGAAACGTGCAAGGAAGCCACCAAGGTATCTCGGAAGGTGGAGGACGTCACATATTTTAATGCCTCTTCAATATCCCTTTGGAGAAATACGATATCCTTTGGGCACGTCGTTTCCGGAGGCGGTAGGGATGCAGTTGAAATGGTAGTTGAGGCATCTCCTTGGGTTGACGACAGGACTGCTACTAACACCATTCCACAAACCATAGGCAGGCGCATGGTCCATTTCCCTAATCGATGCCCTTGGGTGCTCATCAATATTTCCACAACCCATGCCTTTTTACATGATGATTTCCGCCAAGCCATATACCGGATAATTTTTGCCGTTGTAATACACCGTACCTTGCACGACACCCATGGCAAATCCGCCAATGACCCAATTACCCATGGACTTCAATTCCTGAACAGCAAGGCGAGCATGTCCCGACCCTTGCAGGCTGACCCAATTGATCCCCCATCCCGTCGGCCACCGATACAACCCCCACGCTTGGGAATGATCGAGGAGTGTGGCCTGTAAAACCTGAAAGGATTCCGTCTCGCCATGAATAGCCAAAAAACCAGTCAAGGTCCCAACCAACGGTGCGATCATGTCACTTTCCTGTGAATGGACGTACAAATCCCCGAGTCCTTCTACTACCAGATAAAGACCCTGAAAATGTTTCCACAAGCCCCAATAGGTTCGAGACAGACGGTTAAATTCGGGCATCATGAAATATTCGTAGATCACTCGCCCCTTCAGCGTCCGGTCTTTCCATTGCAACACTCCCGATGCCGATCCTAACCAATACTGTCCTCCCTCATATGTTTGAGAAAACCGCTCAGGAATGCTCTCAATCGTCAGGGTGAGCCCATTGGGATCACTCACAATGCTCATTCCCGTTCGAGGTGTTCCCTGAAAATGGAATGCCGATGAGTCCGGAATGGTGACTAATTCTTTACCAGCATTGTCATACGAACCGTTCCCCTGAAGAGAGACCCACCCCTGTTGCTCATCATGTAGAACGACGAAATGCTCCGCTTGCCAGGATTCCCCATCCCGACCACGGTTGTTATCCAAGGCCAACGCAACATGCCCCTGGTCATCTTGTCCAACAAATGAGAAATAATCTGAAACGTAGATGAGGTTAGTTTCAGGAAGCAGGTTGTCTTGGAGAACCGAATCGGAAGGACTAGCGGCAAAACACCATGTAGAAAGGAAAACGCAACTGAAACCCCCAATAACACCT
>JAZFZJ010000211.1:0-3566 GCA_036443915.1 Nitrospirales bacterium | reverse complement strand
GCCCGGTTACTCCCGAAATTGTGGACACATCTAAAAAGGCCTGAGAACACTGCTGGCGACTTTTATCACAGTTCCCAGAATCTGGTTCATGATTTCCCCACCTAGACCCTACCCCCTGTTTACTCCTTTTGCCAG
This sequence comes from Nitrospirales bacterium, assembly GCA_036443915.1. Lineage (GTDB taxonomy): Bacteria > Nitrospirota > Nitrospiria > Nitrospirales > UBA8639 > Nitrospira_E. The sequence continues at coordinate 3,431 of JAZFZJ010000211.1, read as the reverse complement.
GAAACCTCTTGCCTCCGGAAACCCACTCAAAGCCTGAAAGTCTCCATCCTCCGAAACGGCAAAATGACACTTTTTTGGGGTTCCTATTCAGAAGGGAAAGAATATGCCGAAATAACTAGGGAGAAATGGGTGGGTACCCTCCGTTCCCTTCCTTCCATGCATTGATGAAGGAGTGGATTCGCGTAGAACTCAGAACATCTCTGTGAACGAACAACATCCTTGATGAAGCACACTTCCCATGACACCTGAACTTGAAGAAAAATTTCGCGCGTGTCCTAATCTGCCAAGCCCCCCAACTGTGGCCATTCAAATTATCCAGCTGGCAAGAGAGGAAGAAATTGACTTAAAAAAATTCACAGATGTTTTAAACTGTGACCCGGCTTTGGCCAGTAAAATCTTACGAACGGCCAATTCTCCTTTATACCCCTATCCCAAAAAAATCGAAAATCTTCATCAAGCAGCCATGATCCTGGGCCTAAACGCCTCTATTTCGCTTGCCCTTTCATTTTCCCTCATGAAAGCACTCCAGGCCACCAAAGGAACGGGACTTGATTATGTTCTTTATTGGAAACGCGCCGTTCTCGCCGGAACCGCATGTCGAGCCCTGGGGAGGGCCTGCAAGATTCAAGAGACAGAGGAACTGTATCTAGCCAGTCTTCTTCAAGATTTGGGCATGCTCGCGTTTGACCAAGTGTTCCCTGACCTCTATGCCACCCATATGGGGGAACAAGCCAACCATACGAGTATCATTGCCCATGAACACCAATCCCTTGGCCTGACTCATGGAGCCGTGGGCAGCTGGCTCCTGAAACAATGGAATTTCCCGGATCGTTTGCGAGTCGCCATAGCAGCAAGTGATGACCCCTCTCGCATTCCCCCTCAAGATGAACGAGCCACCTTTGCCTACTGTGTGTCCCTGTCAGGGAAAATTGCGGAGATCTTTTTGCATGAAGCCCAGGACGACTACCTGCAAATGGTCAAAGAGCAAGCTCGTGTCTTATTGAATCTCTCACCTGAAACCCTCATGGACGTGTTGGAAACGATTCAAGGATATCTCCCTGAAACAGAGAAGATTTTTGAAACAGACTTACAAACCTGGAACGATCCGCAATCCATCTTGGAAAGCGCCAGAGAATCCCTTCTCGCCCGAAACCTGCAGACCCTCAAGCAGATGGAAGAACTCCAACTTAACAACGTCACCATGGAAGCACAATTTCACCATTTGGTAGAAATCCACCGCCACGATCCATTGACTGGAGTATTATCTCGAGCCTATCTGGATAAGTACCTAGAAAGCTCTTTTGAGCAGGCCATCGCCAATGAAGAATGTTTGACTCTGGTTTTTGGAGATCTGGACAAATTTAAATCCGTCAATGATACCTACGGACATCAGGCAGGGGATGCCATCCTTCAATCTGCTTCCCGCCTTCTCCAATCTAAACTGCGTTCGACTGACATGGTTGGCCGGTACGGAGGAGAGGAATTTGTTCTCATTCTACCCAAAACCTCACCAGCGGCAGCAATCAAGGTGTGCGAGAGAATTCTCACGGCCTTTCGGGAAAGTTCTCATGAGATGGCTCAAGACCAACACCGCACTGTAACTATTTCCTTGGGGATTGCCACCCATACACCAGAAAACCCATATACAGATGTCATCGACCTGCTTCATGACGCTGATAAAGCCGTCTATTATTCCAAAACCCATGGTGGCAATCGACATACACCCTATGAGACCATGAAAACAAACCAACCAGCATAGCCACGTAATATCTTTCTCTCCAAACCTCTTTTATTCCTGATCTCACCGGTAACTCCTCAATAGCATTTTAACTTTCAGCGATGGCGTCAAAGATATCCCTCGCACACATTGGATGGGGGGCAAGGGTGAGGGGGTCTGAAAGAAAAATTACACCCCTTTACCCTTTCATTTTTCCATTTGCTTCATCCCAACCGCTGAGCCACTCTTCTCACAAAATGAGTAGTTGCCTAGTCCCCGAAACATGCAATAATAAAAAAAGGGATCTCAACATGAATTCTTCCATCTTTCATCTTTCCATTCCTGTCACAGACATTGAATCAACCAAGGAATTTTATGTTCTAGGGCTGGGGTGCGGCATGGGCCGACAATCCTCTGTGGCGATGACCCTAGACTTTCACGGGCACCAAATCGTTGCCCATGTCACGCAGGACCTGGGGCCTCCACAAGCAAGTATATATCCACGCCATTTCGGACTCGTGTGCCAATCGGAAAGGGAATGGACGGAATGGCGAGATCGTGCTCAGGCAAATAGATTACGGTTTTTTCGGGAGTCGTGTCGGCGATTCGCTGGAACCCCTCTTGAACATCTCAGCTTTTTCCTGCAGGACCCCTCTCACAACCTCCTGGAGTTTAAATACTATTTCAATCCGAACGCCATCTTTGGCGAACAGTCCTTCTCGCAAATTGGGGACGACCACGAGCGAGAGGTTTCAGTCGGATAATTGACCTTTCAGTTACCCCAAGGCCTCAAGCACTTCGGCAACATGCCCGTCTACCTTGACCTTGGGGAAAATGCGACTGATGATCCCATCTTCATCAATCAACACCGTTGTTCGCTCAATCCCCATATATTTTCGCCCGTAAAGAGATTTTTCCTTCCACACTCCATACTTCTGAATCATCCCTTTGGTCTCATCACTCAATAAGGGAAAATTGAGATCGAATTTATTGGAAAATTTTTGGTGGGAAAGCACAGAATCAGGACTCACCCCAAAGACTACCGCCCCTTTCTTCCGAATGTCCTGAATGTCATCCCGAAAAGAACAGGCCTCTTTGGTACAACCAGGGGTATCATCTTTAGGATAAAAATACAGGACGACTTTTTTCCCACCGAGCTCAGACAATGTCACCACACGTCCTTTCTCATCGGGCAAGGAAAAAGCCGGCGCACGATTCCCTACCTTTAAGCCACCCGTGGCAGCCGTAGCCTTTCTTTTGGAGGACGTTGGTGTGCTTTTTTTGGGTAACGATGTGCCCGATTTCCTTGTAGTCGTTTTCTTGGTTGCCGCCGTTGTTTTGGCGGATGTTTTGGAAATGCCTGAAGCTGATGGTTTCGTCTTACTGGATTGGCTTTTCGACGGCATGAACTCCTCCTCTAGATGAACGTTCAAAAATGAGGTACGTGAACCTTATGGATTCCTCATGAAAGGGTTGTCAGTCTGTTCTCTTACCGATAACTTTTGCCGATTGGCCCTTGGACAATGTTTTACCGATTCAGTTATTCGCAGTATAGGAACCCGAACCATTTATTCATTTGAAAACTATTCCAACATACCAACCTCGGCACTCTCCATATTACCGGTTATTCCCGGGGGCGGAAAAGCACAGAAAATTTTCATGCTCTATCAGGCGATCTGCAAACAACTGGAAATACACCAGAATGAAATCCAAT
>JAZFZJ010000210.1:0-2259 GCA_036443915.1 Nitrospirales bacterium | reverse complement strand
GGGCTCTCAATATCGTGATCCCAAAACTGGCGCCGACATTTCTTTGAAGAACAGTTGGGTGGCTGATGTGATCATCGATCGGACCATCCAAGGTAATGAGATGCGTCAAAACTATCGAGATGTCGCGTTGTTCTTCCAAGATGAGGACAATATTATCGGGACCAGTTTTATGCCCTATATTCAAAATGTCGCGGGGTTGGTCGGCGTGAATTATCGAGCAGAACCTTATCCCTATCGTGAAGAAGCGGGATGTACATTGGGCCGAATGTTCCAACCGTGTGAGGTGGATGATCCGAAAGATCCGGTGACACCGATCATTGAAGCCCATGCGGGCGACCCTGTTCGGATTCATGTATTCGGCGCTAGCAATGAACAAAATGGTATGTTCAGTGTAGAGAAACATGAATGGCCCATTGAGCCGTTCATGGAAGGTGCTGACGATATCAGTGTCGTAGAGTTTGCCGGTTCTGAAGGAATTGACGTCTTTATTCCGTCAGCCGGTGGTCCGTATCAAATGGCCGCTGATTATGTGTATAACAATCAACGGCTTCCCTATTCGCAATCTGGACAATGGGGATATTTCCGGGTTGTTCCTGCTAATGATCAACGCATTCTGCCGTTGGAAGGTGGAGTGCCATCTTCGAAACAAGCGGCCTTGGATGATTCAGGAATACCTCGGATCATTCCAACTGTGGCGAAGTAAACCCTGTAAGGAGTGAGGGTTCGAACAAAGCGGGGGAGTCGGAAGGCTTCCCCGCTTTTTTTTTTAAATAGAGGGATAACATGTTATGGTGAGAAAATTCTCGGTGTTCATGTGTGTTGGATAGGTTTTTCTACCATCGGAGAAGAGGTTGCTCGTTGAAGGAGGACAGGAAAATGTTCTGTAGGGTTCTTGTGGGCGTGTTTTGTGGACTGATGGTTGGCACTTCAGCGTGGTCTTACACTGAGATTTCAGTTGATAACGGAGGGACCTTAAAAGGACAGGTGACCTTGTCGGGAGATAAACCTCGTGCCATGGCTTTTAATCTGGTGACGATTCCTGATGCGGTGTATTGCGGGAGGATTTCAACCGGAACGGGATGGAGGCTTGTGGAAGACTTTCTCATTGGGCCTAAGGGAGAATTGAAAGATGTGGTGGTGATGCTCAAAAATGTTGAGAAAGGAAAAGCTTTTAATATCAAAAAGGTGGAGATTGAAGCCAAAGACTGTGATTTTTTGCCTTTTGTCAACGTGTTAAAAGATCGAGACGAAGTTACGGTCATCAATATGGATCCGGTCGAACATGATATCCAGGGATACGAAACTGCAAGAAGGCGAGGAGCACGGGTGTTGTTTAATCGGCCATTGCCCATGAATCCTTTTCATAAGGTGGTGAGTCTTTTTGGGGAGAATGTTCATACGCATATGGCTGGGAAACCCATGATAGAAAAAATCCATCTTCGCAAAAATCGGAACATATTTGTCATGCAGTGTGGATTTCACCCCTATATGTTTTCCTGGGGGATTGTGATAAATAACCCCTATTATTCTATTACCAAAGACGATGGGATCTTTGAAATTGGCGATATTCCCCCTGGAGAATACGATGTTGCGGTTTGGCATCCTGGGATGAAAACGTATCTGGAGAAACGAGTGAAAATTGAATCAGGGAAAACGGTGTCCGTTAATTTCCAATATAAAGCGTTTAAAGGTCGGCGTAGCGTTCACGAAATGCAGGAGAATCCTAAATTCGGGATGGAATTACTTGGGGAAGGGGTAGAGATTATCCCTTCCCTTCGGAAGCAAATTCCCTAAAAGCGAAAAAGATGAGAAATTTTAAAATTCTTAGAATGGTGTGGCCCTTATTCTTTTTCTTTGGGGCCAACTCTTGGGCCTTTGCCTATGAAGTAGTCGACGTACTAGATGGTGGTAGTATCCAGGGCACGGTTATCCTGAACGGAAAAGTTCCACCACCAAAAGCCTATAATTTAATCACCTTTCCCGATCCTGAATACTGCGGCCGTATTTCTGATGGACAAGGGTGGCGATTGCTGAAGGACTTTGTGGTGAATGGCCGCAACCAAATGCAAGGTGTGGTCATGGTGCTGGAAGGAGTCGCTTCGGGAAAACCCTTTGCCCTTTCCATCCCCAAAGTGGAAGCCAGAGATTGCCAGTTTCTCCCGTTTACAACCGTCGTACGCAATGAACACGGCATCGAAGTCGTGAACATGGATCCCGTCATGCACGATATTCAGGCCTATGAAACCTCGATAACCCATG
>JAZFZJ010000209.1:0-5011 GCA_036443915.1 Nitrospirales bacterium | reverse complement strand
TTTTTCCTTTAGCGAGAAGCGACGACGCGAATGGGTTTCCGACCAACGGGTACTGTTGCCAACACTTGGCTGGTACCTGTATCGATGACCATCAGGTTGTTGGATTTGGTGTGGCCAACATAAATTTTGGTTCCGACGCCATTAGCCCAAATACCATTTGGTCCTTCTCCCACATCAATTTGTTCACGAATGGAAAGTGTGGGTGAAGTCGCATTGACCACGACGACCTTGTTAATGCCGGCCACCGTCACGTAGGCATTGGGCCCGGCCGTCCCTTTAAGAGCAAAAGCAATTTGCTGAGGGGCCGGGCCGACTTCGATGGTCGCCTCAATCTCGTTCGTTTTAGTATTAATCACATAAATGTCGTTGCTTCCGGTGTTGGTTCCCCAAATGCGTCCATCGGGTCCTAAGACCAAGAAGTGAGGATTGGCAGCAACCGGAATTCGTTTAATGACCTGGTGGGCCCTGGTATCAATGACGTTGACATGTTTGTCTTTGGTCGTGACATAGGCGTATCGCCCATCGCGGGAAAATGTGATGCCCATGGGCCCTTTGCCTACCGGGATCGTGCCTAAAATCCGGAAAATACGCGTGTCAATAATTGAAATCGTATCCTCCGCAATATTGGCCACCCAGGCATGTTTATTATTATTCGTAAGGGTTACGACATGGGACCGTTTCCCCGTAAAAATCGAGGCGACGGTTTGGTGGGATTTCGTGTCGATTACCGAAACCCGACCAGAGGCAAGATTGGTGACCCAAAGCTGTTTCCCATCACGGGAGAGGGCCAGATCATGGGGAGCATGATTTAATGTGTCAATTTCCGTGATGGGCTCAAAAGTATCACCATTTATGACAGATACGGTGTTGGAACTTTCATTAGCCACATAGACTCGGGTATTCAGTCCCTGAGGTTTTTTAGGGTCCATCAACGTGGAACAGCCTGGGAGCACACTTACTGTAACCAACAGGATTCCTGAAATGAGGGGAACCGACATTTTCATAGAATCGTTCATGAACAACCTCCTCGGTGTGAATAGAGAGCCATTTATGGAGTGTGAACTCGTCCTAAAATTAATTGGCCTTCGACCTCTCCCTTTTTGACGGGATGTTGATTTTGGCCTGTGACCATTGGCACGTGTTTGGATACATAGGCATACACCTCATCCACCGTTACCATCTTATCACCATCGATGTCTGCTTTTCCCTTTAGGCCTTCCAACAGGTAATACGTAAACACGCCATGGCCTAATTCATCCCGTTCTTCGCTAATTTCTCCCGCGCGGCTGGCGGTGAGCACGACCCGGCCCTTCCCCTTCGATAATCGGGTTAAAAAATTATCAGAAATCACTGCCCGTCTGGATCCCGTCGAAAAAGTTCGACCGGCTGTCGCTCCACTATAACAAGAATCGGTAATAAAAATGACGCGTTCTGCAGCCAATCGGTGGAAAATTGTCTCCACTTCTCGCATGGGAAGGGCAGTGGTATACAGGTCTTGGGGGTCGGCATCATACGGGATGAGGTACTTTTCCAATCCATCACCATCGGGGCTAGTGGTATCGGTTTCCGGGGCTCCATGGCCAGCATAGAAAATGATGACGGTATCGTTAGGGCTAGCCTTTCGCTTTAAGTCGGTTCCCAGGGTGCGTTTGAGTTTTACTAATGTGGCTTGGTTGTTGAGCAGAAGTGAAATTTGTTCTCCCGGTATCCCAACATCGTTCACTAAATAATGATGGAAAGCGGTGGCATCTTTGTCGGCATATTTTAGAGGCCGAACGGCTTTATACTGAGAAATACCAATCACGACTGCCCAGATTTTTCCTCTATCAACCTCACGAATGACGTTCAATTTGCGGGTGGTTGAGACTTGCTCACCATCATAGGCGACGACCAGAATGTCATTGCGGCCTTCCCGAAGCGCAATTGATTCAGAGAATTCCAAGGTAGTCTGTTGGGATGTCGCATCGGGAACCACCACGATGCCTCTTCCTTGGCGCCTGGCTAGTAGTTCATTATTCACGCGAATTTCCACCCGGGCTATCCCCCGCTCACTGGCTGCTGCTCCGACTAATTGAATGCGATCGACGTTCACCTTTTGTCCATCAAAAGGGGTGGCTAAGGCGATAGCCGGAGGTGTTTTGAGGGTTTGCGCCTGTTTTTCCGCTTCGGAAAGTTGCATGCGTAAACCCGCTAATTCACTCTGGTGCTGATGAAGGGCCTTTTCGGCCTGTTCCCGTTGAGCTTGTTCTTGGTGAAGTTTTTCCTGCATGGTAGTGAGCTTTGTCTGGGTTGAGGACATGGAGGCGAGTTGTTGACGAAGCCCTTCCATTTCTTGCTCACGAGTCCTGAGGGCATTCTTAATGGATTCCTGTTCGAGGCGTTCTCGTTCTAGTTGTTTTTGAGCGGTGGTGAGTTTCGCCTTTTCTGAAGTGGAGACGTGTTCGAGTTTCGCGCGAAGGTCCTGCATCTCTTGCTCTCGCCGTTGGAGGACTTGTTCAATCTCAGCCCGCTCACTTTGTGCCTGTTTGAGTTCTTCGGTCAAGGTGATGAACTGGGAGGTCCGACTTTTCTCTAACCCCTGAATGACTGGGATTGGTATGTTTCCTTTGGCAGTAGCCACTACGACATGCGCCTGACTTTGGGCTATCCACCCCATTTCATTTTCAGAAAGAGACACTCGGAACCAGTCCCCTAATTCGCCGGTAACGGCCAAGGATTGGTCTTTGTTGACCGTGGCGATGACAGAACTTTCTGAACCTGCCCCACTCAAAATTGCTGCGTTATCAGACGTGACACGAATAATCTTGTTCGTGGCCACAATTTGTTGAGGGGGATTAGGATCAATGGCCAACGCCAATTCTTCGTTTAAATGGATTTGGAGAACTTTTTCTTGAATAGAGACATGAAAAGCCAGTTCGTTTTTGGGAAAATCCGGCCACACGGTAAAACTCATGCGTGCCTGTTTGGATTGATTGGGTGCAAGTTGTCCAAATCGGATTATCGTGGGCCGGATCTCCAAATGTTGGCCGGAGATATTTTCCAGTTCAACCCAGGTGTCTTTCGCCAGAACAGAACCCACATTTTTTAACGTCAGGAGAATATCCACTGCTTCCCCCTTTTGAATGCGTCCATCTCCATTGCCCACAGATTGGCCGCTTCCGTCATCCATAACTTGATAATTGTAGGCGAGGCGAGGACGAGGTCCCCCCGTAAGCATCACCAGAGCTTGCAAGGGGCGAGGAGTAAAGCCGTTATATTCTTCAAAAACCACTTGAAGAGGCATTTCTTGAATGGGATGATCCTGAGGAATTTGGATAGTAATAGTCTCTGTCTTGTTCTGGCCGGCCTTGATCTTTCCAAACAAGACCAGATGTCCATCGAGTAGAGAATTCGCACTCTGAGTTTTTCCCTGGAACCGATAGAGCGGGCCCTTTCCCGTATTGGTCACGCTCAATGTGAGGGTCAGGGTTTCGCCAGGCTTCACCTCGTGTGGGTGAATCGAAAGGTCGGCTTCGGCTTGAGGGGGAGGAAAGGGTGGTGGGCCGACATCGACGTCTCGGGTTCGTATCTGAGAAGGCTCTGGTTTAGATGCCAACACCGGAGATGATTGGACTGACATGAGTCGAACAATCCGGTCTCGGCCCCCTGAGGCTAGCAGTGATCCATTCGAAGAAAGGGCAATCGTCCATACTGGGCCACGATGTTCAGTGAACGACGTCCGCTGTCGCCCGCTTTTCCAGTCCCACAGGCGGACCGTCCCGTCCTTCCCTCCAGATATGACCGTCTTGCCATCTGAGGAAAACGCCACGGCGTTGACGGCTCCGCTATGCCCCTTCAGAATGCCGCGTGGGCGGCCGGTGCCCACATCCCAAAGCCTCACGGTGCCATCTGAGGAAGCGCCAGCCAAAATTGATCCATCAGGGGAAAACGCGATGTCATGAACAGCCTGACGATGTCCTGAGAACGTTTTTAATTGGGTACCACTTATTTTGTCCCATATGTGCACGAGAGAATCGCTGTTACCAGTTGCAAGGAGATGTCCATCAGGGGAGAAGGCCACAGAAAAGACGATCCCAAACCCGCTCTTCATGGCTTTCAGTTCTTTCTTGGCTTTCCAGTCTACTAGGCGCAGACTCCCTCCATCGCCCGCGCTGGCCAGGATATTCCCATCGGGAGAAAACCTGACGGTCCGAATATTGCCAAACAATGAGCTGAATGAGGCCACTTCTTTCCCGGTTTGCAGGTCCCACACACGCGTGGTTTTATCGCTGGCTCCAGAGGCCAGATATCGACCTTGAGGTGAAAAGGCTAAAGCCCGGATCGTGCCGGAGTGTCCCTTGAGAATGCTGTGGAGACGGCCAGTCTTGGTTTGCCATAAGCGAATCTCTTGATCACCTCCTGCGGAAGCCAAGAGTTGGGTGTTCGGATCAAAAGCTAAGGCAAAAATTTCGCCATGGTGACCTGTCAGGGATCGACTCATGACCTCTCCGGCTGCGGCTTGGATGGAGGGCAAGAAGATTGAGAGGCAGGACAGAAGAAATGCGCAAAGGGAGTGGTGTATGAGGTTTTGGGTGGCGAAGGTTTTCATGGGGGTGTAGTTTTTAAGTCAGTCAGGTAATAAAACCCTTTTGAATGCCCTAACCATATTTGTCGAATTGTCGCATCAAAAGGTTCGATCCCTTGGATAAGTCATCGTTTCTCTAACCAAGCGAAATCAGGGGATTTTTGAAATGGGCCAAGGTCTCTTGGCTTATGGTTTATCTTAAGAAATGCGGGAGTGAAACCGCCAGGGTTTAGGGTGAAATCGTCAAACTTTAATCATGAGGGTATTTATAGAATTTATTAAATAGACATACGTATTTTGCGCTTTTGGGTAACAAAAGGCGTCAAAACGCCTCAGGAAAGTTGCCGCAACTGTTGCGGCATTGGGAGCAGCTATTGGAGTCAATATGGCCGATGTCTTGGCGGGATCTGGAAGCGCTCAGACAAAAGAAATAGATCGATCGGCCAT
>JAZFZJ010000208.1:0-5257 GCA_036443915.1 Nitrospirales bacterium | reverse complement strand
ACTCCTGGCACAATTTAGGTGGTGATTCACAAGCAAACTCTTTTTCGCACCCGAAAAACGGCCAATCAATATCAGACTTCTGGGGTTTTACTTCCTGGAAAACCCGGATCTGGCACCTAACCCTGGGTAATTCCTCATCACCGCTGCCAGAGCGCTCCTCAATCCAATGTTCTATCCAAATTCTGAACTGCTAAAATTGTCTTTTTTATAAGATGGAATTTTCAGGAAGGACTTGATCTTGTTGCAAAAATTACATTTTTCTGAAATCAAGGAAATTCTGATGGGCGGAGTAAAATCATGACAAAATCGAGGGTAGTGTCAACCTAACCAAAATTCCCCCTTGAGCGCACCATTTGCCTGGAGAGAATCCATTGAGTTATCCGAGATGACGCTGTGCGCACCACATGTCCAAACAGCCACATCTGGCTTAAGTTGACAATACCTTGGCCAAAGTCTTCTCACCTCGGGGAAGCCTTTCGTTCGATATGGTGCACCAATAATTCTCGAATCTTTCGCAAAGCCTGATCGGGAAGACATTGGCCTCGCTACCGCCCGTATCATACAGGCCACCCGTGACCTCAGAGACTTGAACGCTTCCTGGCTGGGTTCAACAACTGGAGCCCCACATCCATACGCGTTCACCTCTTCTTTTTGCGAGGAGCCATAAAGTTTTCTAAGCGAATTCTCTCACCAATATAAAACCTGGGGAATTGAATACTTCCAATTGTTTGCCCATCGCCACACGCAGGGCAATGAAAATCTACCGTCAAGAGCGTCTGCCCAGCCGAGTTAGGATGGAGGAAGGATTGCTTTGGGATTCGGTTTGGTTAAGCCGTAGGTTCTTATTAGAGCAACGACTTCGTGAGGGTCCGTGGTGGGTGGTGCGCAAGTGACTCCGGCACAGACATAGGCCCGAGGCTCTCCTTGCACACCATATACTTTGACCGCTCCAACAACCGCTGGTGGAAGCTGATCCAGTTTGACAGCGGTCGGATCATACGCCGCGACGATTTTCCCAGGCCGGTAGGCAGTCAAGGCCGCTTTCCAAAGGGATTGTGTTCTCTGATCCCCTTTTTTCCCGATGATCACGGCTTGTGCCGGGCGGTCGAGATGATACTGCACGGCCAAGGCGTAGGCTGCCATAAATCGACCATACCGTGACGCTGATCCGGCAAAGGCTTCAAGCGTTTCTCGGGCCTTGTGTGTATAGGCTTCGTGATTAGTCAGGGAGGCCAGCCGATCCAGCACAGCGGCCGCCACCCCATTGGGTGAGGCCGTGGGGTTGTCATCGACATCTTTGAAGGGTCGCTGCAGTGCCGCTAAAGGATTTTCTTGGGGCGCGCGATCAAAAAACCCACCAGCTTGGGGATCCCACAGCGTGGTGATCGCATAATCCATGAGATCTTTTGCGACATGCAGATATCGCGCCTCTCCTGTGACTTCAAACGCATCCAATGTGGCGTTGGCCATCTGCACCTGATCATTCAGCAACCCTGGTACGCGTGCGCGTCCTTCGAAGTAGGCGTGGTACATGCCTTGTCCTTCCCGATAAGCCGTGGCGAGCAAAAGATCCAGGGACTTAAGCGCAAAAGCCTTCGCCTCTTCATCTTGGAGAGCCCCATACGCTTCCAGATAGGCTGAGATCATCATCCCATTGCGGTCGGCGTAGATGGTCTGATCCACCAGTGGAGCCTGCCGTGTCAACCGGACTTGGTATAGATGCTGGGTCCCTTGGTGGACGAGTGCGGTGACTGTATCAACCGACACCTTCAACTCTTGGGCGATGGCGTTCGGCGTGGTGGCGATCAACGGAACATTCTTCGAAGGGTTTTGGTGCATCTCACCCAGTGATTGAATATCATAGTAGCGAAGGATGACCTCAGCCTCGTCTTTTGGAAGGGCCTGTCGAACTTCCTTCACTGTCCATGTGTAGTAATCACCATCATCTTCCCGTGTCATATCCGCATCTTGGTGAGCATAAAACCCGCCCGTGTCTTGATTTGACAGCACTCGGTTCACATACGACATGATACCCTTGGCCACATCCCGATACAGTGTCTTCCGCGTGGCCTGGTAGGCGCGGAGATAATTCATCAGGAGTTCAGCATTGTCGTAGTTCATCTTCTCAAAATGAGGAACGGTCCACTGCGGATCGGTTGCATACCGGAAAAATCCTCCCCCGAGGTGATCGTACACACCGCCATGGGCCATAGCATCCAAGGTCTTTGTGACAATCTCCAGCATCTTCGGGTCCTGATCGACAAAATGTCTTGCCAAGGCAAGTTCAATCGCGCTCCCTGCAGGAAATTTTGTGTGGGTGCCGAAGCCGCCGTTTACGGGATCAAACTCCTTGACCATCGTGGTGGTAATGGTCTGTACAAGATCCTCGGAGACAATGCCCTGGCGAATGGTGCGCGCCCCATAGTGGACCAGGGAGCTCGCCAGTTGTGCGGCATTGGCCTGCACATGTGCCTTGCCTACCGTGTAGATCCTCACCAATTCGGGTAAGAGCACCTTTAGTCCCACTCGCTCCCCGCGTGTGGTCGGGGGAAAATACGTGCCGCCAAAAAAAACGTGGCCCTCTGGTGTAAGAAACGCAGTGAGGGGCCAGCCGCCCTGGCCCGTCAACGCTTGGACTGCTTCCTGGTATCGGCGATCAATATCCGGCCGCTCATCCATATCGACTTTGATGGCCACAAAATGTTGGTTGATGAGGCTGGCAATCTCAGGGTTTTCATACGACTCCACATCCATGACATGACACCAGTGGCACCAGACGGCGCCAATATCTAAGAGGATAGGTTTGTCTTCTTGTTGAGCCAGACGAAAGGCCTTTGGACTCCAGGGAAGCCAGTGTACAGGTTGCTGCGCCGCTTCCCGTAAGTAGGGGCTGGCTTGCCCGGCTAACTGATTGCCTGTTGGCTCAGAGGTGGTTGGTGCCGATGTCGGGAGCCCTTGTCCGGCGGCAACAATTTCCACGGGAGAAGGCCAAAAGCCCACCCACCCGGTCATCCACACCGCTGCTATCAGACCAACTCGAAGAATCCCCGTAGTCATACGCGCCTTCAAATTGAGCCATCGACACCCAATTGATTCTAAAGTCACATCCAGTCGATGTAGATTATTGCAGGAGCGGTTCCGCATCACGTGTGAACACCTCTTCGGTCTGTGGGCCAAAGTACCGTTTGTGGACTAGCCCCATGCGATCAATCAACAAGCTCGTGGGAAAGCCCATGACTTGGAAACGTTGTTTGACCAGAGCCAGGTCGCCCTGCCAAACCGTATAGTTCATCCCAAGCTCGGCCATGAACGCTCGAATATCGTCGGGGTGCCCGGAATCCAAGGCAATGCCCACCACTTCCAGCCCTTTTGTTTTCAACTTATGCGACAGACGCACGAGGTGCGGAATCTCCTGAAGGCAGGGGCCACACCAGGTTCCCCAAAAATTGAGGAGCACCACCGTTCCCCTCAAATCGGACACCGTCACAGAGGATCCGTTCAACTGTTGATATGCGACATCCGGGATTGGCTTGGGCGGGGTCGATGCCGTGGCGTGGGTGATAGTGAGGAGACTCGCCATCACCACCAATACGCCTATGGGCATCGCTGGAAGATGAAGTACCAAGGGGCCGACCTCCTGACCCTCAGATAATACGGTATTTATACGCTTGTCCTATTGGGAGATCAAGCCCGTATGGTCAACAAACTCATCCAGCCTTGAGGTATCTGAAAATTCAAATATTTCAATGCGGATGAATTAATAGAAGGGACAGGTTGGCATGAATCCAGCCTAAGTCCCAAATGGTCTCCCCATGTGGCCGATTATAACCTCGCGATTTCCCGCTGGGCCATCGCTTGGAGTACCACAGCGTTGACATTGGTTTCCTTAATCGGTTTGACCAGATAATTGCTAATCATCCCAGCCTTTATCATGTTGGAGACTTTCTCCGTTTGTAACACTTGGGACTGCATTTGAGCCTCGTATTGCGCCACGTTCCAGAGGAGCTTGGAGGCCGCACCTCCCAGCACTTCAGCTTGTTCGGTCTTATGTTTCTCAATAAGTTGTGCCATTTCCGGGTTTGCCGTCACGTCCACAATCAGATTCACACTATCGTGTGCTATCAGACTCACAATATCGTTCCAGACAGAGACCCCTAGTTCACGGGCGCGTATCAAGCCAGGTGCAGAAGGATATTTATCGGCGATGCCGACAATTTCTACATCGGGAAGGTGACTCAACAGCTCGAGGAAAGCCGTCCCGCCTTTTCCGGCTCCGAGAATGACGATCTTTGTTCGGTCCCGGCTGCTCTGAGCGGGGTCTTCCATACCAGTCAGGGCAATCACGGAGATGCGGGGGTGCTGCTTCTTGAAATAGGTGATGGCCTCCATCCCCTTAGCCTTGTCGATATCAGTAATAATGACATCAATGACCAGAGGATTCTCCCCCTCCCCGATCGTTTTAATGGCTTTCTCCCCACCCTCCACTTCAAGCACATCGTACCCGGCTTTTTCAAGTATCTGACGTACCGCATTTCTGATAGCGGGATCCTCTTCCACCACCATCACACAACCATTCGAAGATCCGCTGGATCCAAAAAAGGACGATGACTTGGGACCTGACATGAGACACCTCCTTGGAAGTCGAGGGATATTAAAGCACGTGATTGACTGCAAAATACTGTGTGGATTTTCTGGTGCTAGTTTTTTCTTGAGAGTATACAGCAAATTGGGGAATGTATTACAAGATCCTTGCGTCCCAACACCGGGGCTTCACACGATGTGCCTTGGATCGACGGTTACAAAATATTCCAGAGGGGACCCTGATTCAAAAAGCAACGGCCGTATGGTCAAAGAACTCATCCAGGCTTACGGTATCTAAAAACCTCAAGTTTTTCAATGGGGATGAATGTATAGAAGGGACAGGCGAAGGAGGCATATGGAAAAGGCCACCTCGATGACATAGACGGTGATGGTGATTCTGACCTTGTCGAATGGTCAAAAAATTCGAACTCGCTGTTTCTCGAAGACTTACCTTAAAACCTCAAGATTTGTATGGTCAAAAACTCAAATCCAATGTTTCCCTAGGATTAAACTCACAAACTCCCCAATCCTCTCCCACTTGTCTCTCCCCTCTCCGTTCCCCGACCCTCCATCCTATGGGAAACGCCATCCTCAGGGAAGAGGTCATGAGGTACTGATGCCCTGGTAAGCTCAGAAGACTTGGGGACCCAATCGATTCGTACTCGGGAAAGACTGG
>JAZFZJ010000207.1:0-17376 GCA_036443915.1 Nitrospirales bacterium | reverse complement strand
GATTTTGTTCACGGTGTTGGATGGATTGAGACTGTTTTCGTAAAGATCGCAGTTCTCCCGCTTGCTTGGCCATGAGAATTTTAAGCGAGGCCATTTCTCCTCGTAAATTGTCGGCTTCGGTTCTCGCCTCCTGGAGCAGGACAAGTTGTGGTGGAGGAGACGGTTGTTTTACCGGTGCATTGATCTCGGTTATTTTGGTTGGCTCATGTGCACAGGCCCCTAAGGCCATCATCAAGGTTCCACCCAAAATCACCCGTTGCAGATACAGACGTCTCATAAATAACCTACCAATCTTTGTAAGGAGTCCCATCCAGCGCAAGTTCATCACTCCCGCTTTTAATATCATACACTCCAGTAGGGGAGTCATCACCCTCCTCCTGTTCTTCATAAATTTCGACCCAAGTCGTCATGGTTTTGGTCATGGGATCCATGGGGATCGCTCGAAGGTATTGGTCTTCAACCAAAGATTCTAAACTTAAAGGATACTCCCCACGATCGGCATAATATTGATCAAGAACAGAGCGCATCGTAAACAAATTATGTTTGAGAGCCGTTTCTTTGGCTTTCATCGCGGAATGTTGAAAATTGGGAATGGCCAAGGCCACCAAGATCCCAACGATCGACACCACGATCATGAGTTCGAGTAACGTGTACCCCTTTTTGCCAATTTTTGCAAACTGTGCCATTACCATTCACGATATGGGGTCCCATCGATGGAAATCTTTTCGCTGGTGGTATAAATGTCAAAGACATCTTCCCCGCACCACCGCGTTTCGTCCGGTTCATCTTGGTAACACCGAAGGCCCCATTCTGTGGAATCCGTCATGGGATCAAGAGGAATTTTTCTGAGATACCGACGAATGGGGGATTGATCAGCTACTTGGGCCTCTCCACCAGTTAATTCAACTTTGAGTAACGTTTCAAGAGTTTTGGGATATCCAGTTACGCCTGTTTCCTCTTTACAGGCCAGTTGGTTTTTGACGCAGAGGGGTCCTAACAGCGTACTGCCGTCTCTGGCCCAATCCCGTCGAAAATCATCAATGGCTATCCGAACGGTTCGTAAGGTTCGCCGAAGTTCAAGTTCTTCGGAGCGTTTGGCACTGACCTTCGTGAACGGAAGGGCAACCGAGGCTAAAATAAACATAATCACCAGCGTGACCAACAGTTCAATTAAGGTGACGCCACGGGTATGTGCGCCATTACTCCACCCACAGTTTTCCATGCGTCACCGTAACCGGCACGGGTTGGGCCATGTTGGCCTCCAAGACCGTGGGATTTTGTATGTGAATATTTGACGTACCGGTCCCGATGGCTTCGAACACCACCGTGGCCAGTGAGCCAGTTCCTTGTACCGACTGTCCCTGTTGTCCCATTTGAATGACCAATTGCCCAATACTGGGGACCGCAGAGACGGTAAGGCTAGAGGGAACGTGTTGTGTCGTCCACAAGGTCCCTTCAGCAGCATGCTTAAACGTGACCACAGCTGGATCATAGGTGAGGGTCATCGACGTTCTGCCCTTGGCGGAAAAGTTCTTGCCCTGTAAGGTCACGGTAATTTTCTCTCCCTTTTTTAGAGAAGCTGCGGCCGGGAGGACTTGGATTTGAGAATCTCCCGTCGCTAATTGACCTGATTGTTGAGGATTCTCTTGAGAGGACTCCAACGTTCCCTTGAGCTGATCACGCTTGTTCAGTTGGGGAACTTGAGAGAGAGCTGCCGCAGCGGCCGTCATATCTGAAGTCCCTCCCCCAGATTCTTCATAGAGGGTCGTTGAAACAGGTTGATAGGGGGAGAACCGGGGTTTGGTATCGTAGTGCTTGGCTGTTCCCGACCAGAGAGTTTGTTTGGCTAAGGGAGGTGGATTCACACTTCGAATAATATGAGGGGTAATGATCAAAATGACTTCGGTTATCGTTTTTTCAGTCTCGGTATTGCTGAATGCGTCGCCAAGCACCGGAATATCATCGATGCCTGGAACGGAGTCTCGCGTCTTTCGGGCTTCCTCAGCAAGAAGCCCCCCAAGTACTACGGTTTCCCCATCACGTATATTGAGTGCGGTGTCTGCCGTTCGGGTTCCAAACTCGAATTGCGTAATTAAGGGATCTGCTTGAAGAATAATCCGTTCCCCTAAGCGCGTCACCTCAATTTGTAGCCGTAGGGTGATGGAGTTATTTAAGTGAATCGTTGGTTCAACCGTGAGTTTGATCCCCGTATCTTTGAACTCAATAGAGGTCACCGTGGAGGTGGTCCCAACCGCACCAGTTGCGGCTTGACCAGGAAGGACATTGGTCGTGGAAAGTAGTATTGGGACTTTATCACCAACATTAATCGAAGCTTTTTCATTGTTGAGTACTCGAATTTTGGGAGAAGCCAGGGTTTTGGCTTCGGAGTTCTGTTTAAAAAAGTTCAGGAGCACACTACTGGGGAATGTGAACAGATACGAGTCTTGCCCAATGCTCGTTAATTCCCTAAAGGTCCATGTTGGAGGGAGTATGTTAAAGATTAAGTCCGCCACGGATTCCGGTTCGGTAGGGGCCGCCCCTGGCGGAAAAATGCCAAAGCCGGCTGACTTGGCGAACTGTAACCCTAAATTTTGGCTATCGGTGCGATCAACCTCTAAGACTTCCACTTCAAAGAGGACTTCCGAATCAGCGCGATCATTGGCCGATATAATCTGTTGTGCAAGGGTAATCTTTGCCGGTTGATCTCGGACAACGACCGTATTCAATGGTTCGTTCACATACACCCGTTTAGTCTCTAAGATGGTCCGGAGGAGGTTAGCCATGTCTTTGGCTTTGGAATGGGATAAATAAAATGTCCGGATCTGAAGGTCTTCATATTGGTCACGTTTTTGCTTGGTATCGGGAATGATTAAGAGGCGGTCCGGTCCTACCCTTTTGGAAAACAATTGATTCGTGGACAAAATCAAATTGAGCGCTTCGTCAAATGGCGTGTCTTTGGTAAAAATGGTGACTAGATCATCTCGAACGTCTTTATCGAATAAGATATCGATGTTGGCGGTCCTGGCCAATATTTCAAATACTTGCTTCAGGCGGGTATTTTGAAAGCGAAGCGTCACGGGTTCCGCCGATCCGCCAATGGTGTGAATTTCGGTCTGTTGTTGGACCACGCGGGTAATGCCCTCAACGGCCTCGGCCAAGGAAGGATCCAGTTCCACAGCCGATTCATAGAGGGTCAAGGCTTCATCAAAACGGCCCAGGCCCTCCAATTGCTTGGCATCAAGTAGGGTTTGCCGTGCGGTTTTTAATCGCAAGACATCCATCAGCGCGGTGTGATACTCGGGTTTTTGTGGATCTAAACCCAAGGCAATTTGAAATTCCTGCAGGGCTTCAGCGATTTTTCGTTGTTTTAACCATTTTCGCCCATTGGAAAAATGATACTCCGCAGCCCGTGTTTTTGCAGATTTGAGCTTTTCATCCAGCTCTTTGTTGAAGGGATCTTCCCGGACGGCTTTTTGATAGGCCGTGACAGCCCCATCTAGATCACCTTGCTGGGCGAGTTTATCTCCAAGAAGGATTTCGGGCGTGGTACATGCCACCAAAGTTAGCATGAAAAAGGTGATCCCGAACCAACTGAAAATTTTCATAATAGTCAACAGAGATCGGTCACATGGATAACTAGGCGGGGGGTGGACAATTGTCCCCAAAAACATTCTTTTAATATAGCATACTTAGTGAATTCGAGCTAGAGATAGTGGTCGTTCTCTTACATCTGTGGTTATTATCGGAACTTCTTCTTCAAAAATTAAGCGTTTGAAAAAATGTTGATTCAACAGGGGTATTTTCATTCTGGGGTTGCAGGGGCAGTCACCGAAGTTCCTGGGGTTGGAGACCCTGGGTTAGGTGTCGTCTTGCCAGAAGGGACACAGTTCGTCTTAACAAGCGGATTGATTGCATTGGGTTGGCAATTGGTGCTGGCTCCGGTCGATTCAAATCGTATCGCTTGGTAGGTCTGGGCATCTTTGAAGTCTACTTGATTGTAGGGAGTATCCAAACTGGTACTTCTTACTCCATGGAGTTCATCGCCAGTTTTAATGAGAGCAAAGTCCTTCCCGGTTATAGGGTCGAGGTACGCGGCCTGCAAATATCGTTTGGGGTTCTTTTTAGTCAGGTCCTTAAGGGTTCGAGGCCAACGATTGGGTCGAGTCGCCTTCTGAACTTCGTAATCGGCGACATAGCGTTCAATGGCTTCCTTAATACGGTTGCCACGGAAGAGCAATTCTTCCTCGCGATCTCGTTTCAAGATTACTGACCATTGTTGGGAGACGCTGAGTAGTGAAATGCTCATGACCACAACAAGCACCATGACAAAGAGATATGTCAGCCCTTTTTGGTTAGAGGCGGGACTCCCTAAGATTCTAAGAATATGGTTGGGAAAGAATACGCTCATGTTCAAAAAGCAGGGGTTGACTGGGTGGAGTATTGGGTTGCCCCGTATCGGGAAATGAGTTATCTATTGCATGGATTATATCATGGTTATCGTCCGATCATGGTAAACCTTAACGGAAGAACAATCCGATTGGTTTGCCAATATGGTAAAAGCTAAAATTTTTTGGTCTACTATTTTTCTGTAATTCCTCTAACCCTCCGGCAGTGTTTCTTTTTTTGAGGTTCCCTATCCCTGCGGTCCCCATTTACACGGTTTGGCTGGATGATCGAATTTTCATGATACCGGTCCATAGAAGAATGAAAATAGCCGCACCCAGCGTGTCTGCAAAAAGATCCCAAAAATCGGCCTGCCGATTGGGTACAAACCACTGGTGGATTTCATCCGATACCCCAAAAGCGAAGGCACCTAAGATGGCCAGGACCATGCTTCCTAAAGGAGGAGTCGTTTGGTGAAACGCTCGATACAAGAGAATGCCTAAGATACCATATTCTAGGGCATGTAAGAGCTTATCGCTCATTCCGAATAGGAATCCGGGAAGATATTCACTTGGCGTGGATTGTGAGGAAAGAAAAACAATCATGAGGCAATAGAGGATCACTGGTCCCCAATATTTCATGAACAGGTCTTTTTTCGATAGAGGTGGGGATTGTTGAGGAATCACGTGTGATGTTCTAGGAGAATAAGGGGGGGGCTATGCCAAAGGTTGTTACGAGGATTTCAGGAAATACAGTATGTGTTGTATGGATACCACCGGCATGATCATCCCATCTTCCTGTCCATCATGGGAGAATCCGTAGATGATGGATTCGTCGGGAATCAGGGCTCCCATTAAAAGTATACCAATTTCAATCTTTTCACCCTGTTCTTGCCGACCCTGAAGTTGCGTGGTCAATTCTGGTGAGGGAATTGCTACTAGGTAGTTTGGTAAATCCATTGGCTTAAACCGAATAATGCCCCAGGACGTATGGGTTAGTTCCGGTCCTAAGGCCACAGAAAATCCCTGATATTCTTGCAGATATTGGCGAAGGAGTCCTGCCCAGAGAAAAGCAATGGGTTTGTTTAGAAGTGTGCCTTGAGATAGGCGGGCCTCGTCACGCAACCGGTTGAGCTGAAAGAGGTGCTCACTTTGTTTAGTCGGGTCTGAGCTATGCAGAGTTGTCCAATCTGGTGGGGAACCTTCTAGTTCTTGAAGGAATTGTTCTTGTTCTTTTGCAAGCAGAAGAGGGCGGATGGGAGAAGGAATGAGGGTGTGGGGTGTCTGGTTTGCGAGTACGATAAGAGTTTGGATTCCATCTGCCGGAGAAGGTTGTCCAAAAACATATGGACCTTCCTGGAGGAAAGAGCTCGAAGTTATCAGTATAAGAAGCCCAACCAAGAATTGTTTTCTCATCTTCATCAGAGTTGATCCTAATAACCTATGGAGGGTAGGGGGAGAGTACGATCATGAGGGTTTTTCTATTAAAAATGGTATCGCTGTTTACATCATTTCAAGAACACATTGCTTGGGAAGTCATAGGGTTTATGAATTTTGACTTAGCTATAGTGTTTTAACTATCAAATACGCCGTTCACCCTCACCCCAACCTTTCGTTCCTCTTCGGAACGAAACCCTCAAGGGCGAGGGATTTCCGAAATGTCTTAGTTGAAAGTTAAAATACTATATAACTGGGGAATTGGGTAAGGATTCACAAAAACCCTGTCCGGTGTGGTGACCCCTTTGATCACCCCTTCCCTACACCGGCCATTGTTCTTCTCGCCAGGCCATGTCCCAAAACATCCATTCGTATTTTGAGCTGATGAGAAAGGCTTCCTCCATCCGAACCTTTTCAGCTTTCCCGGCCATTTTCGCACAACGATTCACCACCTCTCTCATCCACTTGGCTACTTTGGCAAATTCGGGAGATCCATAGAGCTGGAGCCATTCTCGATAAGGGTGGGAGGGTTTTGGGAGGCCGTGACGTAAGAGGTGTTGCCCAACTTCACAGTAGACCCACGCGCAGGGCAAGGCGACCACAGTAATTTCTCCGAGTGTCCCCGTCTGGGCTACACTGCGCATATGTCGACAATAGGCATAATTGGTGGGGGCAAGGGGAGTCAAACGCATCTCGTGTGCAGAAAGATTCCATTTCTTCCCGTACGATTCGTGAAGCCCTCGTTCGACAACAACTGTTTCTTCAACTAATTGGGCATATCGGAGGGTCGTGTCTCTATCATGGGCTTTTGCCGCCCCGGCGGCAAATACCCGGGCCAATTCCTCTAAATATCTCGCGTCTTGCAAAATATAATATTTGAATTTTTTTGCATGAAGTGTTCCTTTTCCTAATGCCGTCACAAAAGGATGATGCAGCTGGGCATTCCAAATAGGAGCCGCCAATTGTCGCAGATGTTCGGAGAAGGTCATGGTGAAATCCTTATGGTTAGTCGAAGTGCAGGTCAGGTCAACTTCAATCAGTGAGGAAGCGTTTTTTTGTGTGGGTATGAATGGTCCCGCGTAGATCCATGTCTAGAAACCCTACTCAAGATCAAACCTTATGGGAAATCCTTGTTTAAAAATGAAAGAATGAGAGGATTGACAAGAGTCGGTTGTTCCCATTGGGGGAGATGCCCGGCATTAGGGATAACATGCCACTCCGCTTGCGGCAAAAGGGCTTTGACCTGTTCTCCAACTTCTAAAGGGAACACGCGATCATGATCTCCCCAAAGGAGCAAGACGGGATGAGCAATGGTCGCCAGCCTGTTGCCATATCGTTCTTCCCAGCTATCGATATGGTCTAATAAGGAATAGAGCGGGACCAGAAAGCCCCCTCGTTGTCGGTTGTGGAATGATCGCTCAATCACTGTTGGAGAAATAAGTTCTGTTTTGTACACAATTTCTTTGAGAAGATATTCGGTGGCTGATCGCCCTGCCAGCCAATTTCCGATTTTAGCTAACCAGAGTGGTGGCCGGTAATGCAGGAATCGTTGGTACTGTGGGGAGGCTACACTTTTTTCTACCTGAGCAGGGAATCCAGAGATCAGTACCATTCTATTGACTTTGTCTGGATGATCGATGGCCATGGCCATGGCCAACCCCGCTCCCATAGAATTTCCGATTAACGTAGCCTGGGAAATATTGAGGGTCTTCATGAACTGACTGAAAAATTCCACCAGGCGTTCCGGTGTGTAGGCTTTTTGGGGTTTCTCTGAAAGGCCGGAACCTAATAAATCTGGTATGAGGATTCGGTGTGTGGCGGCCAATGAAGCATATTGATATTCCCATTGCCACATTGATCCTCCAAACCCATGGATGAAAATGACTGGATGGCCTCTGCCCACGTCCAGATAGGCGATACGATGGTTGTTGACTAGGGTAGTCTGAAAGGGAACACGCTGGATGAGTTCTATCGAAGAAGGAAGTGGCACGGTGGATGAACATCCCAACAACGTGAAACACCAGACCAGGGCAAGGATGAAGATGGTGAAGAGCGAACGGGAACAACCCTGCATTATTCTATATGAATCAAGGTTTCGTCGGGATTCACCTCATCTCCTTCTTTGACATAGATGGTGGCCACCGTGCCTGCTAAAGGAGCTTGAACCCGATTTTCCATTTTCATGGCTTCCACCACCAAGAGGGGGTCGCCGGCTTTGACGACATCCCCCTGGGCTACCAACAATTTGACCACTCGACCTGGCATGGGTGTTGTCACATCATTGACCTGGGTTGGTTTAGGCCGCCCTTCTACCTTCGCTGAGGATGGAGTCGGTGTATCCGGGGCCCCTGCTAATACTTCTTGAATGGGTTCAAGGTAGACTTCTTCAAGTTTGTCGTTGACCTTGATGTAATAAGGTTTGGTCCCATCAATGGTTTGCCCAGATCCGGAGATCCGAATATGATAGGACTCTCCGTGTACCGTGACTTTAAACTCAACTGGTGCGAGATGAAGATCGTGAGCCACCGCTGAAACAGTATCAGTAGGTGTTTGTAGGGGTTCTGGTTTGAGTTCGCCACGTTCCCGTTCATCAAAAAATTGCAACGCGACGGAGGGCAAAATAGCATAGGAAACCATATCTTCTTCCGCAATGTTTTGACCCACTAATTCTTGTTGGGCATCTTCTAACTCGGGATCGAGATTGTCTGCTGGACGTCCAGAGACGGGTATGTCCCCTTCTAATGCTTTGCGCTTAATTTTTGAATTGAGCGTTCCCGGCGGGGTTCCGTATAGTCCTTGAAAGTAATTTTTCGTCTCATTGGTAATGACTTTATAGCGCTCTCCCGTCAAAATATTTAGCGTGGCTTGGGTTCCCACAATTTGGCTGGTTGGCGTGACTAAAGGTGGATATCCCATATCTTTTCGAACTCGAGGAATTTCTTCAAGTACTTCTTTAATTTTTCCCAGAGCATTCTGCTCGGCCAATTGAGCGGCTAAATTAGATAACATGCCACCAGGGACTTGTGAGAGAAGGATATCCGTATCGACACCGGTGAAGTCACTCTCAAACTGTTGATAGCGTTTTCGGGCTTTTCGTAATTTATCTGCAGCCGGGGCCAATTGCTGAAGATTGAGTTTGGTGTCATAGGGGGTACTCCGTAGTGCCGCAATAAATGACTCTGTGGGAGGATGCGAAGTGCCGCCAGCCAATGGAGAGAGGGCGGTATCAAGAATATCTAAACCTCCCATTATGGCCATGAGGGCCGACATGGACGCCATTCCCGACGTATAGTGGGTGTGCAGATGGAGGGGGACCCGGATCGTAGATTTTAAGCGACTAAATAACTCATAGGCTTCAAATGGAGGCAGAAGCCCTGCCATGTCTTTGATGCAGATGGTATCGGCCCCAAGATCTTCAAGTTGTTTGGCTTGTTCAACAAAATGGTTAAGACTGTGAACGGGGCTTACGGTGTAACAGATGGTAGCCTCGATATGCTTGCCACAGGCTTTCACGACTTCCATGGCTGGTTTAATGTTGCGGATATCATTGAGGGCGTCAAAAATCCTGAACACATCTATGCCGTTTTTTGCGGATAATTCAATGAATTTTTCTAACACATCATCGGCATAATGTCGGTATCCCACCAAGTTTTGCCCACGAAGGAGCATCTGCAACCGAGTCTTTGGCATGGCTTGTCGGAATGCACGCAGGCGCTCCCAGGGATCTTCCTTCAAGAAACGCAAACACGAATCAAATGTCGCGCCGCCCCACACTTCTAAAGACCAAAACCCAACTTCATCCAGCTGGGCCCCGACTGGTAAGAGGTCTTCGGTGCGCATGCGAGTGGCCAGGAGCGACTGATGGCCGTCTCGTAATGCGACATCGGTTAAAAAAATCTGTCGTTTTGGAGAGGCTTCGATATCCAAAGCGGGTGGGGCATTCAATTTCATCCGACTGGGGATAGGGCGTCCAGAATTTTTTCCTCTTGGAGTAGGCTTTTGTTTTCGTGACATAAGGAGCCCTTTCGCAGCGACAACGAACCAGAAGTTCGTTGGATCAGACGAGACGGTTATAATCCTTCATAGGCCGCGATGGCAGCCGAAAGTGCGACGACTAAATCCTCCGGTTCTTCCATTTTTTCATACTCTAACAGTTCCGGATGGCGTTCCAAGTAGGAGGTATCAAAGCGTCCAGCCCGAAAGTCAGGTTCTTCCATGATTTTCCCCAAAAATGGGATGGTGGTTTTGACGCCTCGCAACATAAATTCTTCAAGAGATCGGTGGGTGCGGCGCACCGCTTCATCCCACGTACGCCCATGAACCGTGAGCTTCGCCAAGAGTGCATCATAATAAGGCGGGACGGTATAGTCTTTATAAATTGCCCCATCAATTCGAACACCGACACCTCCAGGAGATAAATAGGCCGTGACTTTTCCGGAAGACGGACGAAACCCATTTTGTGGGTCTTCAGCATTGATCCGGCATTGGATGGCATAGCCTTGAAGATTGACTTCATGTTGTCCAAAGACTAACGGACGGCCTGCCGCAATCCATAGTTGTGATTGAACAATATCAACCGTGGTAATCTGTTCCGTGATGGTGTGTTCAACCTGAATACGCGGATTCATTTCCATAAAATAATAGCGCCCATCGGGATCTAATAAAAACTCTACCGTGCCGGCATTATAGAATTGGGCAGCTCGAGCCAGGGCAATAGCCGATTCACCCATTTCGGCTCGCAGGCGTGGAGTTAACACAAGTGAGGGAGCTATTTCTATTAATTTCTGATGTCGTCGCTGAATAGAACAGTCTCGTTCACCGAGGTGAATCACATATCCATTTTTATCAGCCAGTAATTGGAACTCGATATGGTGGGGGCGTTCCAGATACTTTTCGATAAACAAATCTCCGTTTCCAAATGCGGCCAGGGCTTCTCGGGAACCGGCCTCCATGGCCTCTTTTAATTCATCATCTGAACGTACGACGCGTAATCCACGCCCACCACCTCCGGCGCTGGCCTTTACCATGACGGGATACCCGACTTGATGGCAAAATGTCAGCCCTTCTTCCAAGGTTTTGACGCTTCCCTCTGTACCTGGAACGACTGGCACCCCAATCTTCATAGCCAATTCTCGGGCCTTGACCTTATTTCCTAGCAGTTCGAGCGTAGAGGGGGAAGGCCCAATAAATGTAATTTTTGCTTCTCCACACAGTCGAGCAAAGGTCGCGTTTTCCGCTAAAAATCCATAGCCTGGATGGATGGCATCTGCCCGAATGCGTTTAGCCAAGCCAACGATTTGGCGAGCGTCGAGGTAGCCTTGAACGGGTCCAGGACCGACCAAATAGGCTTCATTGGCCTTTTTAACGTAAATACCGGTGGCGTCACTTTCTGAGTAAATGGCGGCCGTGGCAATACCAAACTCCCGGCATGCGCGTATCACGCGCATCGCAATTTCTCCACGGTTGGCAACTAGAACTTTTTTAAACATAAAATTTTAGGAGTCATTTTATGATCAAACAACCTCACGAGCAATGTGTACCTATCCACTCATTTTGATGCAAAGGCCTTTAAGAGTGGATAACAACGAGCTGTGACTTGGTGCTTTCCTCTTCGTTATTCCTCGTTCAGCGGGTAAAACTTTCCCTTTCGCATCAGTTTTTGGCCTTCAGGAGATAGGACAAACTGTTCAAACGCGAGTACTTGAGGTGAAGGCTCCTTATTGGTGAGCATCACGACTGGCCGTTGGACCGGATACCGCTTGTCTAAGACGGTCTGAACTTCCGGTTCGACCCGATCAATAAATATGAGATTAACGGCAATGCCATCTTCTTTAGCTCGAAGAGCTGGGGCCATGGACACAAACGTCACCGCATCCAGATTCCCACTCACGGCTTTGATCGCCTTGTCTTCGGTGTCAACCTGAACTGCAGATCGTGGGATTCCGTTGGGAATCTGTAAAGCTTTTTCAAAACCCTGGCGGATGTTCTGATTGGTCGATCGATTAATCAGGACGATCTTGGTTTGGGGGGCCTCCTCGTAGACTTGAGACCAATAACGAAGTTTTCCTGAAAAGACATCTGCAATCTGAGCTGTCGTCAATTTTTTTACGGGATTAGAAAAGTTTGCTAAAATGGCAATCCCATCTCTCGCAATTACCGTCGAACGAAGAGAAGGAACTTCTTCTCCGGTAATTCCAATATCAGCTTCCTGGAGTTCAATGGTTCTGATGGGCTTCGCGTGGGGATGCCAGAAAAAGTCGATAGAAATCGTTGGATGATGTCGTTCAAATTCGTTCCCTAAAAGCTGTAGAAGATATCGTTCTGGCCCATTGCCGGCAATGAGAATTGTGCCAGAAATATTTGAGTGACCATTGGGCTTGTCTATGGATACGGGGTCCTTGGCAAAAGCCAGGTCTATCGGAAGCAACAATCCCCAAAAAACCCAGATTGCCATTATAAGAAGTGCCTTGAATGAATGCCCTTTGTTGAAAAATTGGACCATGCTCTAGCAATCTAATTAAAAAAGAATGATAACCAAAATTTTTTGGAAACTATAGAACCGTATCCTTTGAATTGGAAAAAGCCGGGCCATCTTTCCCGTTTCGGGAAATGAATGTCAAGGGGTTCGTCTCGGGGAGGAGAAACCAATGGAAGGTTTCATGGCCCATTAGTTAGGTGGGAAAAGGGCGAAATTATTCCCCAGCACTCGGTTGGGAGTTCGTTTCGGTTGGAGCCTCACGTTGGCCCATGATTGGCGGAAGTTTGGAAAATTTGTCCATTCGCTCATTCAGCATGCTATAAGCTTTTTGCTCGGCAAACCCGGGTTTCTGAGTGCCCACAATTTTTGAAGCACATGCGGACATAATTCTCCGGCTTTTTGCCATCTGACATTTGGGACAGGTAGTGTCTTCGGCTTTGGCGCTGAGGGATTGCATGGTCTCAAAATGGTGCTCACACGATTCGCAAACATATTCATATAGGGGCATGGGACACTCCTTACGTTTTGTTACCGAGGTAATGGAAGCATGAGAATACAACAGTATATCGAACCCAGAGTGGGGAAGGCCAATGATCCTGAAGGTTTTTGTGTGAAACTTTGTGATGATCTTGACGCCTACTAACTGGTTCGATAGACTTATTCGCTTGGGCTTTTCACGATCAATTGGGAGGATTTCCTCATGGCAGTGCTCATTCGACGATTCAAATTACCCACTGGGATGATGAAGGAAGAACGAATCGATGAACCTGACCGCATTGAGCGGTACATGCAGTTTTTTGACCAGGAGGGTAAAGGAAAGCTGGAAGCTGGCAAGAAGGTCTTTTTGGAGAAAGATGAATGGCAATTACTTGAAGATTAAGGCCCTTCCGTTTCTTCCTATATCTAAGAGTTTTTTCTTAATCAATAATGCAATGGACTACTTTTCGTAGTGGGTTGTTCATCCGTCAGATGGCCCTGAGAAGAACGTAGGTGATATGGGGTATTGGATTCATCTGAAACGCTCACTCGATCAAGCGATGATCCATCGGGATCGTTGCTTGGAAATTCCCTCGGGTCCGCATCGGGCGGATTTTTGGGAGGGTGGCTGGAACGAATATCCAGATAAGGATACGGCGTTAGAGGCGCTAGAAATTACTGACGCGACGAATCAACTCCGATGTCCCTTATGTAAGCCCTAACATTTCGATTTCTCGATATCTTTTCCATTGCACCCCCCAACGATTTTTTCTCGTGAATCAAATTCAGGATGGCTCAGAAATTTGCCAACGCACGGTGGGTCAAAGATGGGTATTTTGACAATCGGGTACCTGGCCTGGTTGTAGGGCAAGTGACGTTTGCGGTTTTGGGAACTGTAGATTTTTGTTTAGCGGGGGGCTTAAGCGGAGAAATTGAGGGAAAAGTCATTCGATTTTGCAATCCCGCCTTTCTGGATGATCCACGTGCAGCAGATTCGTTAGATGATTTTGATGTTCCTCAAATAGGGAAAGTCAGTCTTCTGTCTTTTGATCCCCATCCGTTGCTTCCCCCTCATCCCTATTTTGAGTGGTTTTCCTTGCACCAGCAACATTATCGTATTGAATTAAAACCTGATGAGGCCTGGATGTTGACGGAAACCGAATCGCAGGCAGTGACTGGTGTTTCCCAACGTATTCATCAAGAACTATTTTCTCTGTTGACACCGCAGCAGTCTTGACCATTTGCTAGCGTATGTTGATCAGACTTTGCCTGTTGAACGTAGGAGGAAAAGATACCCAACCTGACCGAGTACCTGGAGATCGGTATCTGTCGTTTCTGGTCTATTCATTCATTGACTCCCCTCTACCCTCTTCATAGAATATCCGAATGAATGATCGTTTTTTACAAGCATGTCTCCGACAGCCAGTGGATCGGACCCCTGTTTGGTTTATGCGTCAGGCCGGCCGGTACATGGAGGAATATCAAGCGATACGCCGTCGGCACTCTATTTTAGAAATATGCAAAACGCCTGCCTTAGCTGCTGAAGTTACGCTTCAACCCATTCAACGTTTTGATTTAGATGCTGCGATTATTTTTGCCGATATTTTATTACCACTAGAGGCCATGGGGCTTGGGTTAGAATTTGTGGAAGGCAAAGGGCCAGTTATTGATAATCCCATTCGAGGGGAAATGGGTATTGTGGAACTTCGTCCGGTTGATGGAGAGGCCTTTGCTTATGCCGGAGAAGCCATTCGACAAACGCTCGAAGCCCTGGATGAGAGAGTGCCATTAATTGGATTTGCGGGGGCTCCCTTCACGTTAGCGAGTTATGCCATTGAAGGAGGAAGTTCTCGTGATTATGCCCGCACGAAACACCTGATGTTTTCTCAGCCGACGGTTTGGCATCAATTATTATCAAAACTCTCTGCCGTGGTGGTGGAGTATTTACGGGTGCAAAGTCGAGCGGGCGCCCAAGCCCTTCAACTCTTCGATAGTTGGGTGGGATGCTTGAGTCCAGGCGACTACGAAGAATATGTCCTACCACATGTGCAATCGATCTTTTCAGCCTTACGGGTTGAAGGCATTCCCTTAATTTATTTTGGAACCGGGACAGCGGGTTTGCTTCCACTGATGCGAAAAGCTGGTAGCGATGTTATGGGAATAGATTGGCGCATTCGTTTAGATGATGGATGGGCTACCATTGGCTATGATATGGGCATTCAGGGCAACCTGGATCCGATGGTCCTTTTTGCCCCCGAAAAGGAAATCATACGTCGGGTGCGTGCTATTATGGAACAGGCTGGGGGGCGTGCCGGGCATATTTTTAACTTAGGTCACGGAATCCTTCCTTCCACCCCCTTGCAAGGCGTGGAAGTAGCGATTGAATGTGTTCGTCGGTATTCGGTTTCTCCTTCGGTCGAAACCTAGATTGATTGTCTTTCCCCTTGCCATTCTTCAGCGCGAACCAAATGGGTGACAGAGCAATTTTTTCATCAAGCCCCAATTCTCACCTCTCCTAATATTCTGAATGCAATGAGGAAGGCCTCCTATCAGGTTGTGATCGTTGGGGGTGGTATCTCTGGATTAACCACAGCCTTTGCTGTGATGGAAGAGGCTCATACCCATCAAATTAACGTTCAATGTACCGTGATTGAGCGTGAACAGCGATGGGGTGGGAAAATTCTGACTCATCTGACGGAAGAACGCCTTATCGAAGGAGGGCCTGACTCTTTTTTGACCTCCAAGCCGTGGGCTATAGAGTTGTGCAGGACCTTGGGGCTTCAGGATCAGTTGATTCCGACGAATGCTGAGCATAACCACACGTTTTCGTTCTGCCGTGGGGCATTGAGAGAACTCCCTCAAGGCTTATTAGCCTTTCGGCCGCAACGTGTAGATGCCCTTGTGTCCAGCGGCCTATTGTCTTTGACTGGAATGCTACGAATGGGAGCAGAGCGGTTTTGGCCCAGACCGAATCCTATCCCCACTGATGAATCCATGGCACAGTTTTTTCGGCGACGGTTTGGAACAGAGGCCTTTGACTCGCTCCTTGAACCCCTTGTTGCGGGAATCTATGCTGGGGATGCCAATGAACTCAGTATCGAAGCCACCTTTCCTCGATTTCGCGAACTTGAACGGGAATATGGAAGCGTGATTAAAGGGATGCGTGTGGCCCAAAGGAAAACGGGGACTGTGTCGCGGTCGTCTGGAGGGGCATCCACTTTATTTATGACACTTCGGAATGGGTTGGGGGACCTCATACTCACCTTAGTCCAGCGACTCACCAATCGTGGTGTTCGATTACTGTCTGGCATTGGCTGCCATGAGGTTCAGCTAAAGGGCCAGAATACTGAGGGATTTCACATAGTTTTAGAGAATAACGACAGGCTTTCGGCCGATGCTGTGGTGTTAGCGACTCCAACATTTCAAAGCGCACAGCTTCTTCGGGCCTTTCACCCCGAGGCATCAAGGCTGTTAGAGGCGATCCCGTATACTTCAACCGCCACAATTTCTATGGCCTATCCTGCCCAAGCCATTGCCTCGCAGATTCGAGGCTTTGGATTTGTTGTCCCACGGAAAGAACAACGTCCGCTTTTGGCCGCCACGTGGTCATCATTGAAATGGGCTGATCGGTGTAGACCAGATGAAATTCTCATTCGTTGCTATGTCGGTGGGCGAGGACGAGAAGCTATTTTGGAACAAAACGATGCACAGCTGCTGGAAACTGTTCATCAGGAATTACATGCCACAGTTGGAATTGTGAGTCGGCCAACACATGCGGAGGTATATCGGTGGATTCGTGGGATGCCTCAATATATCCTTGGCCATCAGGACCGTGTAGCTAAGATTCAACACCTTTTATTACCTTGGCCAGGTTTGTCGGTGACGGGAGCAGGTTTTTACGGTCTTGGGATTCCAGATTGCATTCGTGAGGGGACGAATGCTGGGCAGCGCCTCGTTCAGACGTTTCTTCAAGGACCAGCGGTATCTCAATCCGGAACGGGATAGGTCTTAAGCCCCTTCTTAGGGTGAAGTAAATATGGAACGTCTGGGTCGGGTTCATTTGGTTGTGTGTGGGAGAGTCCAAGGTGTAGGGTTTCGGGCTTTTGCCCAGTCTGAGGCTTTAACAAGAGGATTGCATGGGTGGGTGCGAAATCGTCCTGAAGGGACGGTCGAAGTGGAAGCCGAAGGGCCTCAGGCCGGTCTTGACGCCTTTCTTCAGGCTTTGAATCAGGGACCCAGATTCTCTCAGGTGGATCATATAGTGGTTGACTGGAAAGAACCAACCAGGCACACTTCGGGGTTTGCCATCCTCCATTAAGTATTGAAAAGTAAGAGGCAATGAGTTGGATTGGGTATAACTCCTCTAGCCATAATGTTTTAGGTAAGCGGCGGCACTGGCCATGAACATTGAAAAGGAGGGATAGACCCTTGGATTATAAATCATACATTCGAGAGGTTCCTGATTTTCCCAAGCCTGGAATTTTATTTTATGACATCACAACCTTATTGAAGGAGCCAGCCTGCCTACGTTCTATTATTGATGAACTCACTCAAACCTATCAGTCGGCTGGCATTAGCAAAGTTGTAGGGATTGAATCACGA
>JAZFZJ010000206.1:0-3760 GCA_036443915.1 Nitrospirales bacterium | reverse complement strand
CTTGATCTGATTCCGGCACGGAAAGAATGATTTCACGAATCGCCTCGATTCGTTGGAGGACTCTGAGGGAGAACACGAGAAGGGGAAGGCCACCAAGGGTAAGATATTGTTTGGGGGTCGCCCCTCCCATCCGGGTCCCATGTCCGGCGGCAGGAACAACAGCCACAACGGGGTTAGACACGCGTGAAGCTTAACTCCTCACGTTCGGTTTCTTCTTTGAGGCGAGTAAAAATCATTCGGCCAGCACTGGTTTGCAGCACACTGGTAACCATGACATCGACATTTTTCCCTATTGAAGCTTTCGCATTGTCTACGACCACCATTGTGCCATCGTCTAGATAGGCAATACCTTGTCCAACTTCTTTTCCCTCTTTCAAAACAAACACTCGAATGGATTCCCCAGGTAGCACCACCGGTTTGAGGGCATTACAGAGATCATTAATATTTAACACCATAACCCCCTGGATACCCGCCACTTTATTGAGATTGAAATCATTGGTTAGCACCTTGGCATTAATTTGCTTAGCCAATTCAATTAATTTCGTATCGACCTCTTTGACATGAGGAAAATCGTCTTCAACCAGCTTCACTTGAATATTGGTCATTTTTTGAAGGACGTTCAAAATATCCAAACCTCGTCTTCCCCTGGCTCGCTTTAACCCATCCGAGGAATCAGAAATATTCTGTAGTTCCTGAAGGATAAAATGCGCAACCACAAGCGTTCCCTCAATAAACCCAGTTTCACACAAATCGGCAATTCGGCCGTCGATGATCACGCTGGTGTCCAGAATCTTAACCGTTTCTCCCGATTCTTCACTCACCGTGGCCTGAGGGGGAGCGCCCGACCCTTCCCTTCCAAATCGCATCCCTACACTCAACCCCCAATACGGCACACCCAAAAAGATAAACAAGGTGGCCAACAGCGAAAAGACGGATTGTGAGGAACTTTCAACCAATCCAGTGAGCAAGCCAATAACCCCAGCAACCAAAAGACTCAGAAGAAATCCTACACCTCCCCACAACGCCAATGGTAAAGGCACTGACTGTAAGCGGTGTTCGGCAGCTAGAATGATCGCAACAACGACACCCCCAATGCCGGCCCCGACCCCCAGAATTTCTATTTGACCATCTGAGAGACTCCAGCCTAAGGACATTCCCAGCACTATACCGACCACGAGGAACATCATTCGCAAAACCATAAGAGCTTCTCCTTTTCCCTTACGTTTGTCATTCGGACTGCAGAAATTCTTCAGCCTGTCTCACGTCATCCTGACTTCCAATAAACAATGGGACTCTCTGATGAAGACTTTGTGGGGGAAGTTGACTCACTCGTGCACTCCCCGTACTTCCTAATCCCCCAGCTTCTTCGATCACAAAGGTTAAGGGGGCAGCTTCATACATTAATCGCAATTTTCCTTCAGGCTTTTCCCGCTCTCCAGGATACATATAGATCCCGCCCTTCCATAACACGCGATGCACATCGGCTACCAAACACCCAGAATACCGGCTAGTATAGGGCTGCCCGGTTCGCCCATCAGATTTTTGAAGGGATTGGAGAAATTTCTGGGTCCCTGCAGACCATTTTTGTTGATTACCCTCATTCACACTATAAATCTTTCCCCCCTTAGGCACCTGAAGATGGCTTGTAGATAGGAAAAACTCTCCAACCTCGGGATCCAAAATAAATTGGTGAACACCTTGCCCATAGGTGTACACCAGAATCGTGCTGGATCCATACAGGAAATACCCTGCCACAACTTGATCGCATCCGTTTTTCAGAAGTTCTTTTTCAGTGATAGGGACTTCTAGTCCAGGAAGCCGATGGATGGAAAAAATTGTTCCTAACGAGCCATTCACATCAATATTCGATGATCCATCAAGGGGATCAAAATAAACAGCGTAACCCCCCTTGGCATCTGCCTCTTTAATGAAATAGGGCTTCTCCATTTCCTCTGAAATTAACGTGCATACAAACTCTTGATGCTCAAAGACCTCTAAAAAAATTTGGTTGGCGGTTTCGTCTAATTTTTGCACCTCTTCCCCTTGCACATTCACCATTCCTGTGGAACCCATTAACTGGCACAATCCCGCCTTTCTAAGTTCACGCGCAATAAGCTTTCCAACCAAAGCAACTTGAATCATGATGCGGGAAAATTCTCCCGTCGCACCAGTGTGAGAAAGTTGCTCAAGAAAGGTCTGAGTAGACAGGGGAAGTGACCGAGTCATGGGGAGGTGTTCCATTAACTGGTAGAAGAGGTTTTCTATTATAGGCCTTTTAGCCTAAAGGAGCAACGCAAGGTTTAAGAGATTTCACCATTTCAAGGACTGTAATCTGTTGATATATGGGTGACAATGTTTTTCCATTCAGGGAATGTTGAAAAAGTCCGCCAGCGGCGTTCTCGGTCTTGCCTGAGGAAAAGCACGTCTTGGCGTGCACGGGCTGGGCGGGTGAGACAATTGGGCCTTTTTGAACATTTCCTCTTGCTATTGATTATCCATGGAATATGGCAAAACCAATCGGCCATGAAAGAATTCCGAATTATTCAACAGCCCCATTCAATATGTTTAGGAAGCACTCTCATCAAGGTGAAATGGCATCAGATACGACTTCATACTGTTTTTTCAAAGCATATTCAACGATTAAAATATTCTCCAGGAAGCGAATCCTCATTCTTAAGATAAAAACATTGAAAGGGCCAATGACGGGAAATCCTTTATTTTCTTGCCTGCACCAAAGCTTCCGCGCATTTGATTCCATCAAGAGCCGCTGAAACGATCCCTCCGGCATAACCGGCTCCTTCTCCACAAGGGAACAATCCCTTCAACTGCACATGTTCTAAACTGCCCGGATTCCTGGGAATGGTAATAGGAGAGGAAGTCCGGCTTTCAACCCCAACGATCTGGGCTTCATTCGTAAAATATCCTTTCATTTTTTTCCCAAATCCTTTTAATGCGTCACGCAAATGTTGACTGACCCTCAGAGGTAAGACGCAGTCCAAATCCACTGATGCCAAACCAGGCTGATAGCTGGTCTCTAAGAGATGCGTAGAGACAGTTTTATTCACAAAATCAACCATACGCTGAGCAGGAGCCACTTGTCCTCCTCCGGTGAGCGCACACGCCTGTTGTTCAATGGCCTGTTGGTAATACATCCCCGCCAATGGCCCATATTGATGAAATTCCTGAAAATCATCCCAATTTACGGCCACGACCATTCCTGAATTGGCAAACCGTGAATCCCTGCGGGATGGGCTCATCCCATTCACCACCAATTCACCAGGTGCCGTAGCCGCTGGTACGATAAATCCACCCGGACACATGCAAAAAGAAAACACACTCCCACGATGGGGACCCTCTGAGCTCTGATGCGTCAAGGAATACGAAGCGGCAGGAAGACTTCCTCGATCAGCACAATGATATTGAATGGTATCGATTAAGGATTGAGCATGTTCAATCCGCACCCCTAGGGCAAACGGCTTGGCTTCCATATGAACATCTTTCTCATGGAGCATTTTGAATACATCTCGAGCGGAATGCCCCGTGGCCAAAATCACTCCTAACCCCATAAACTCTTCTCCCTCTTCAGAAACCACTCCCTGTAACCTTCCCTGATCAATCACCAGGTCTGTAATTTTGGTATTAAAGTGAATCAACCCTCCTGCCCCTAGAATACTGTTCCGTATTTCGGCAACGACCTTCGGCAACCTATTGGTCCCGATATGAGGATGAGCATCGATCAAAATGTCTTCTGGAGCTCCGT
>JAZFZJ010000205.1:0-13652 GCA_036443915.1 Nitrospirales bacterium | reverse complement strand
CATTCTCTCTCTCTGCCAAGGGGAAGCGACTCGGGGCAAGGAAGGAGTTCCCACCGATTTGTTCAAACACTATACCCTGCGAAGGAAACCTTACTTGGAGGAATGTTGCAGCGCGGCGGCTTTGGCGGAGATGGACATGGTATCTGTGATATTGGTTGAAGGGGTAGCCGACGTTTGGGCTGATCCCTGCTTTTGCGGAAGGACCGAGGCCTGAATGAGGGGCAGGGTCAGTTGAGCAATGGCGTTGGCGGCGGTCAGTGCGGCGATTTGGCTCATCGGTACCGTTCCTTTTGTTTTTTTCCCATTCTGGCAATCAAAGACTTATCGGCAGCTCGTAGAAATTCCTTGATGACCTCATATAGCTTGTCGGTTTGTTCTTTTTTCTTCTTATTTCCTCCCCTTTGGTGATGAAAAACGAGACACTTTCACCCTTCTCCCTCTGAATAGGGCGAGGGAGCATGGGAATGTTTCCGCATAACCTAAACATGTGAAGAAGTTACAAGAGGCCGATGGCGTTGAGGAGCACGATGAACACAGCAACCGGGGCGATGTAGCGGACGAGGGCTTGCCA
Source organism: Nitrospirales bacterium (assembly GCA_036443915.1). Taxonomy (GTDB): domain Bacteria; phylum Nitrospirota; class Nitrospiria; order Nitrospirales; family UBA8639; genus Nitrospira_E. The sequence goes on along the minus strand of JAZFZJ010000205.1, from coordinate 13,081 downwards.
AGCCAGATAGAGGGTGGGGTTGGCCATTTGGAGTTCGGCTTTGGTGTTCTCGGCGGTCATGAGCCAGCCGGCAAAGAGGGCAATCAGAATCCCACCAAGTGGGAGCATCAGGTTGGACGTGATGAAATCCAGGAGATCAAAAAACGTGAGGCCGAAAAATTTCACGTCGGCCCACCAGTTAAACGACCAGACGGTGCCTAACCCCAGTAACCATGTAGTCACCCCGGAATAGAGCGATGCAGTGATGCGCGACATGCCAAAGGTTTCAATCAGCCAGGTGACCAACGGTTCAATGAGGGAGATCGACGAGGTCCAAGCCGCGACTAACAGCAGGATGAAAAAGAGGGAACCAAAGACGATGCCTCCGGTCATATTGCCAAAGGCGACCGGGAGGGTTTGAAAGATGAGTCCGGGGCCCGAGCCAGGTTCCAAATTGTTGGCAAAGACGATGGGAAAAATCGCCATCCCAGCTAACAGGGCGACGCCGGTATCGGCAAGGGCAATGGCGACTGATGTGCTGGCAATGGATGTATCTTTGGGTACGTAGGAGCCATAGATCATGATGGTGCCCATGCCGAGACTCAGGCTAAAGAAGGCTTGCCCCATGGCTGCAAGCATGCTGGCTCCGGAGATTTTGCTGAAGTCGGGTGTGAAGAGAAACTCTAAGCCTTTCCAGAAAAAGCCGGTGGTCATGCTGTAACCCACCATGAGCAGAAGTAGGAATAACAGGGTCGGCATGAGAAACTGCACGGCTTTTTCCAGTCCTCCCTGCACGCCCCTAGCCACGATGACCATGGTGATGATCATGAAGAGGGTATGCCAGATGAATAAACTGGTGGCGCTGCCGACAAACGTGTCAAACGTCGTGGCCGCGAATGCTCCCGTCGCGCCACTAAACGTTCCGGCGACTGATTTGAAAATATAGGCGAGTGTCCATCCTCCGATCACGCTGTAATAGGAGAGGATGAGCATTCCTGCGAGGGTGCCAGACCACCCGATGATTTGCCACCATTGCCCGGCGTTGGTTTCGGTAGCCAGGGCCTGCATTGAGCGAATTGGTGTCGAGCGTCCGCGTCTGCCCAATAAAATTTCGGCCATCATGAGCGGGATGCCTAATGCGGCCACGCACACGACGTAGATTAAGACAAAGGCGCTTCCTCCATTTTGTCCCGTGAGATACGGGAACTTCCAAATATTGCCAAGCCCCACGGCGGCTCCAGTCGCGGCTAAAATAAAGGTCCACCGGGAGGACCATTGGCCGTGTATGGATTGGCGTTCAGAGATGTTCATGATTGTTCAAATATTTCCGTGGTGGGCCGGGAGAGTGTAGTTAAGGTGGCATCCACTTTCAAGAGTGGGAATGTTGAAAAGGTCCGCCAGCGGCGTTCCCTTCCTTCGCCGGAGCGGCTTCGCGCAGGCAGGTCGGCCTTTTGTCGTGCTCACGTACTCATCTGTACGCTCCGCGCGCCAAAAGCCCTGCGGCCTTGCCCGAGGAAAAGCACGTCTTGGCGTGCATGGCCTGGGCGGGTGAGATAATTGGGTTTTTTTGAACATTCCCTCTTTTTATTGGTCATCCCTGGAATATGGCAAAGTCAATCGGCATTGAAAGAATTGCGAATTATTCAACGACCTCAAGGGGCTCTGACCATGCCTTCGGTTTGGGAACTTTATGACTTGAGAAATACTTCTCCCTCTGACTATAGTGCAGACTATCTTTTTACAGGATTTCAGTAAGAACGTTTCAAAGGTCAATTCCATGAGTGACGAACGCGGAGAGCGAAGAGTGATGGCGTTGGCGCCGATGCCACCTGAAAAAGCGGCCTATGCCTTGGCCCGCTATAGCCGATCACCTGATTCAATCGAAGACAGTCTTCGGTGGGTTCATGCCCATTCCTCAGAGAAGTTTTGGGAACAATTTTATTTTGCCTATGGTCATGGGTCGATTGCGGATTTGGGCCACGTGACCATATGTTTTGAGAATATTTCGGAACTGGCGGCTATTCGCATTGAGGATGAACCGCTGTGGGATGGGCAGGCCAAATCCAGCCGTTATCAAAACTTTGCGGCGGCAGGCTGCTATGTTCCCAGCGACATTTCGAATAGTGAAACGGAGGGCGAATACCGGGGTATTCTTGGGAGTTTGTATAACATTTATCGGCTATTGAAAGATCCGGTTCACCGGCATCTTATGGTGCGCTATCCCCGCCCAGAACATATGAAGGTAGGTGAATATGATCGGACTATCGGGGCACGAACCTACGATGTCATTCGCTATTTGCTGCCGTTGGCCGCCAAGACGAATGTGGGACAAGTGGTGAGCATTCGCACGTTAGAAAAACAAATGACGCGGTTGCTCTCTGCGCAACTGCCAGAGTTACAAGGAATTGGAGAAGACTTGAAGGATGCCTGTGCCAAGTCGCCCTCGACCGTCTGGGCGGAGTTGGAGCAGGTGGATGGAACAGGTTTGGAAGCGATGGCTCCGACGTTGGCCCGTCATGCGGGGGTCAATGAGTACCAAGCCTCCGGATATCGGGATGTGCTTCGCCATGTCAAAGGGTTATTGAAAAAGGCGGGTTTTAATGATCCTCAATCCTGGAACGATCACAATCTGCCAGTTGATCTCCTTGAGCCTCATGCGCCTTTAGATGAATTGGTGACGACGTTGGTCTATCGGGTGAGCCATGCGCCGTATCGAGTGCTTCTCCAATGGGTGCAAGATTGGTCGGAGAAGGAGAAACAGGCCGTTGTGGATGCGGCTATTCGGAGTCGAGGTCCCCATGATGATTTGCTGAAGGAGTTTCGGTCCGGCTATGCGTTTGTGTTTGATATTTTGATGGACATTGGGGGTTGGCGCGATCTGCACCGGCACCGGCGTTGCCAGCAGGTCCAGCAAAACTTTACGACGATGCATGGATATGATGTGCCTCCGTTGTTGGCTGATGCGGGGGTGGAGAAGGAGTATCGGCAGGCGATGGATGCTGTGCAGCAGGATATCGAACGGTTGCGTGGGAATAATCAGGAAGCGGCGCTGTATGCCATTCCCTTTGGCTTTCGGGTTCGGTGCTTGTTTAAAATGGACTTTGCGGAGGTGGAGTATATTTCCAAGTTGCGCTCTGGCGTGAAAGGCCATTGGTCGTATCGAACTGTGGCCTGGCTGATGAAACAACAAATGGTGGAACGATATCCCTACCTGGGAAGCCTCATTCAAGCGACGTCACCAGATGTTGAGGATTCTCTCACGCGATGACTGTTCCTGAGCAAGATTGGATATGATGATGATTGCTGAATTCGAAACCCCTTTGGTCACCGCGATGCATGACGGACAGTGGGATGGAGCCTATGCCGAGGCTCAGCGTTGGTCGGAACGCCCGGATTGTGGACCGTTGCCGTTTTTTGTCTTAAATGTCGTCTGCATGTTGAGGGGAGATTTTGCGCAAGCATGGAAAGTCTATCCTCAGGCTCTGGGAGAAGAGGCCGATATTCAAATCGTGCGGAAGTGGGTGACGGGTCTGTGTGAGCAGTTTCCCGATGCACCAAACTTGGCGTTGGTGGAAGGTGTGTTTCACACCCAATCTGGTCGATTGAATGATGCCTTGGAACGTTACCAGCGAGTGATAACCCTAGCCCCCGACTCTCCCTACCCGCACTTTTTTCTCGCGCAGATTCGGCAACGCGAGGGGCGCATGGACCAAGCGGTGAAAGCCTATCGTGAAGCAATTAAGCGAGATCCCTCCTATGTTGCAGCTCATCTGAAACTTGGGGTGGCGTATCAAGAACAAGGTCAATTAGAAATGGCGATTCCGCACTACCGGGAAGTCGTGAGACTGCGTCCCGATGAAGCGGTTGGACATACGAATTTGGCCTGTGCGCTTGCTGAACAAGGGAAGTTGGATCCAGCGATCGAAGAATATAAAAAAGGGTTACAAATTTATCCCGACGATCCTGAAGTGTTTTTTGCTCTAGGAGGCCTGTACGAGAATAAAGGGCGCCTTGATCTCGCTAAACGCCAGTATGAGGAGGCCCTTCGCCTGGATCCGTTATTTGCCCCAGCTGCCACCGCTATCGGATGGTTTCTCTACGATAAAGGGCAAAACGATTTTGCTTTGGATTATTTCGGTCGGGCTTTAACCGCGAATCCCAACGATGCTCAGGCAACCTTTGGGGTGGGGCGTATTTATGAAGAAAAAAGGAAGCCAGAGCTAGCCGTCCAACATTATGAGCGGGCATTATCCTTGGAGAAAGACCCCGATCGGAAGATGCGCATTATCAATTTTATGGACAAACTGCTTGGATAGGTCCAGATTATTCTTTGCGAAAGAACTGTTGAATGGTGGACAGTTGGGAATTAAAGTCCCCACCTTCCTTGACGACCTGGCGGATTTGTTCTTGTAAGTACGAGGAATACCCCACCTTTTCCAGAAAGATGGAGAAAAATTGATTGGGGGGAAGGCCCGTATGGTTCTGTAGTTCTTCAATGATGTCGTCACTGATGGGAATAAGCGTACTCTTAATATGCAGAATAACCTTATAGTAATCTCCTTCGCCCCTCCGTTCTAGACGTAGACCCGTTTGTGTCTCCACAGTGTTTACCAACCTCTTGAAACTCTTGAAAATTAAGGTAAGTTTTTCTAAACCGCGGTCATTGTAGGGCATCCCGAATTGGATTGACAAGGAGGTGATCTCTCCTTGACTGGATAGGGACCCTATGCTAGCGTAGCCTCCTTTTTCGTAGGGTTGCTGCGTGCTTTTTCCCACTCAAAACGTTTTTACATTATGGAGAATGAATCCCTGAATGTCGCGAGTCTTTAACTTCAGTGCGGGTCCGGCCATGTTGCCGGAATCGGTGCTACAACAAGCTCAAGCTGAATTGCCGGATTGGCATGGGGCAGGTGCGTCCATTATGGAAATGAGTCACCGCAGTAAGGAATTCGTCTCGGTTGCGGAAGGGGCAGAGCAAGATGTCCGTGAGTTATTGAGCGTGCCCAATAATTATAAGGTGCTCTTTTTGCAAGGGGGCGCCACAACACAGTTCGCGACCGTTCCCATGAATATTTTGCGTGGTAAGCGCAATGCTGATTACATTTTGACAGGTGCTTGGGGCAAAAAAGCCATTAGCGAGGCCAAAAAATATTGTGACGTGAATGTTGCCGCATCTTCGGAAGACGATAACTTTGCGAGTATCCCAGCGTTGGAAAGTTGGTCGTTACATCAAGATGCTGCCTATGTGCATTACACACCGAATGAAACGATCGGTGGTGTAGAATTTCACTGGGTGCCAGAAACCGGGGGTGTGCCGTTAGTTGCTGATTTTTCATCTACGATATTATCGCGCCCTATTGATGTAAGTCGGTTTGGCATCATTTATGCTGGTGCGCAAAAAAATATTGGCCCGGCTGGTGTGACCTTAGTCATTGTGCGTGATGATCTCATTGATGAGGTGTTACCCATGACGCCAAGCGTGTATGATTATGCCCAACAAGCCAAGGCCGATTCGATGTTGAATACCCCGCCAACCTACGCCGTATATATGGCTGGTTTGGTCTTTAAATGGTTAAAAAGGCAAGGGGGTCTTTCAGCAATGAGTGAAATCAATCAGCGCAAGGCCAATAAATTGTATGCTGCCATTGATGGTTCCAGCTTTTACCGTAACCCTGTAGAAAAATCTTCTCGGTCTTGGATGAACGTTCCGTTTGTCTTGGGCAATTCAGATTTGGATAAAGACTTTCTGGCAGGAGCCACGGAAGCAGGGCTAACCACCCTAGAAGGCCATCGTTCGGTAGGTGGAATGCGCGCCAGTATTTATAACGCGATGCCTGAAGCAGGTGTTGATGCCCTAATCGCCTTTATGGCTGATTTTGAAAAACGGAGAGCCTAGGGCCCGTATAAAGAGGCAGGAACTGAGATGGCGTATGGTGTTGAAAGGGTTAGAACATTCTCTTCCCTCGGGTTGAGAGGCCCTAAGGCCCAAGAATTGTGTATGCCGTGTTTGTATCGGGGTACATTGGTCCTCTGTCCAACGAAGTCATGATAAACATTTTAGTGAGTGACAGCCTTTCCCCTAAAGGGGTTGAAGTCTTAGAACGGGCGGGATTTTCCGTTGCCGTCAAAACCAACTTGTCTAAAGAAGAATTACTCAAAGAAATTCCTCAATATGAGGGCTTGATTGTTCGGTCGGCTACCAAAGTGACCAAAAAAGTTATTGAAGCAGGGGCGCGACTCCGAATTGTGGGCCGGGCAGGAACGGGGTTGGATAACGTTGACAGTCAATCGGCTACTCGGCGTGGGATTGTGGTGATGAATACACCGGGTGGGAATACCATCACCACTGCCGAGCATACAATGTCGATGATTGCCTCCATGAGTCGCAAGATTCCACAAGCCACTATGTCTATGAAGCAGGGGAAGTGGGAAAAGAGTCGGTTTATGGGAACAGAACTCTATAATAAAACCTTGGGCCTGGTGGGATTAGGGCAGATTGGTTCCTATGTGGCTAAACTGGCTCAAGGATGGTCGATGAATGTGATTGGCTACGATCCCTATCTCGCAGTTGACCGAGCCCTTCAAATGGGTATTGAAGTGGTCGAGCTTGAAGAATTGTTCTTCCGTGCCGACATCATATCGGTCCATACTCCTTTGACGAATGAAACTCGAGGGATCATCAATACTAAGATGATGGCTAAGATGAAAGATGGGGTCATGATCGTCAATTGTGCCCGAGGTGGCATCATTAATGAACAGGATTTATCCGAGGCCTTGAAGTCTGGCAAAGTGGCTGCCGCCGCGTTTGATGTATTTGAAAATGAGCCGGTGGATTCTGAGCATTCCCTCTTGGGTTTAGATAATTTTACATCCACACCCCATATTGGAGGTTCCACGGAAGAGGCTCAGGAAAATGTGGCCATTGGCATCGCGGAACAATTCGTGGACTATTTCAAGCGGGGCATTGCTCGAGGTGCGGTGAATGTCCCATCCGTGGCACCTGAAGTGCTTCCCAAACTCCAACCCTATTTGTTGTTAGCTGAACGAATGGGCCGGTTTCAAGCGCAACTACTAGAGGGTGGGGTGAAATCGGTTACCGTGGAATATGTTGGAGAAGTCGCACAGATGGCAGTGGCCCCCATCACGGTGGCTGTATTGAAGGGGCTCCTTTCTCCTATTCTAGAAGATGTCATTAATTTCGTGAATGCGCCGATTGTCGCCAAAGAACGTGGTATTGAAGTGAAAGAAGTCAAAAGCAGTGATGGGGGTGACTTCACGAGTTTAATTCGCATCAAGGTTGAAGCGGGACAGAAGATCCATTCCCTGGCAGGTACGCTCTTTCACCGTCAGGAACCCCGTATTGTGGAAATTAACCAATTCCAAGTTGAGGTGGTATCGGAAGGCCAAATGATTTTGATTGACAATGTGGATCGGCCGGGGGTGATTGGCATCGTTGGGCAGGTCTTGGGAAAGCATGATGTGAACATTGCCAGAATGCAATGCTCTCGAGTTGAACGAGGGGAATCGGCCTTACTCATTATTGGCTTGGATGCCCCACTGGCTCCCTCAGTGGTGGATCTCCTAAAACAGGAGAAAGATATCTTGTCGGTTCGCATGGTTGATCTTGGCTAGTTTTTCCCTTCTTTTTCATTAACTACCTGAGCCGGGCTTTGGCTTCAGTTGGTAGGTCCTCAGTCATACATCCATGAAACGGGTCCGTTCCCTCATCCCCATTGGTACTGCGACCTTACTTCCCCATACGGCACAAAGCGTCCGGAGACTGGAAGACCAATTGCTGGCCTATTTGGTCAAATGGGGTTACCAGGAAATTATTCTCCCTTCCTTTGAATACCTCGATGTGCTGTCTGTTGGACTCCCCTCTGAGGTTTTAGAAAAGTGTTATAAGTTTGCGGATTGGACATCAGGCCGTATCTTGGTGTTGCGTCCAGACGCGACGGCCCAAATTGCCCGAATGGTGGCAATGGGTCTTGGTGGAGAGGCCCTTCCTTTGCGGTTCTCCTACCGAACCACCGTTTTTCGCTATGAGCCCGAACATCGAGGCCGGGATCGGGAAATGTTTCAGGTTGGTCTTGAGCTGATAGGAATTGATTCCCCTCAAGCTGACGCGGAGATGGTCACGATTCTGGCAGGATTGTTAGAACAAACTGGTTTGCCGGAATGGAAAATTTCTTTGGGGCACGTGGGATTTCTTAAGGCCCTGTTGGCCCGATCAGGACTGTCACCTACTGCGAGGAAACAGGCGGAGATCGCCGCCGCTCATAAAGATCTTCCACGATTGGAGGAGATTTTAACCACCGAAGGCCTGCCGAGGTCCATGGTGCGTAACATTCTCCAGGTTCCTGAACGATGTGGTCAGCAAGACGTACTGGAATGGGGGAAACGTATTGCGGGAAAAGACTCGCAATTACTGAAACCTTTGATACGCTTAGAGCATGTCTATAAACGTTTGGAAATCACGGGTGTGCAAGACAAGGTCCTTTTGGATCTGGGAGAATTTAGAGGTTTCGATTACTACGATGGTGTGGTCTTTGATGTCTTTACTTCTACGCAAGGCAGTGAAATTGGAGGCGGAGGACGTTATAATCATTTGGTAGGCCAGTTTGGCCGAGATTTCCCGGCCATCGGGTTTGGCCTGGATCTGGACCGGCTATTTTCGGCCTTGGAGCGGAGAGGGCAGGTGGGTGGCAATGGGTTTGAGCCTGTGCTCTTGCTGGCTTCTTCCCATCAAACGCGGGAATCTTTTGCACTGGCTCAAGTCTTACGGGGGGTCGGAGTGTGCGTGATTGAAGAAACGGTTGAAAAAACTCCAAAACCTCCACTGATTTGGGCGACCGAAGTAGCTCGACGCCGAGGGTTACCACGTGCTGTCCTTATCGAACGCAAGAAAGGATCTTCTCAATCGGTTCTCTTGTTGGAGTTCACAACAACTTCTCAGAAGCCTCGGCAAACCCGATTGTCCATCCTTGATCTTCCTCAACGATTGCGAGGAGATATTTATGGCGATTTCTGAATTAGAAGGCGTTCGGGTTCCCCCCCAAAATCTTGAAGCAGAACAGTCTGTTCTGGGAGCGGTGTTACTCGACAATGCTGCGTTGAACCGCTCCATGGAAATTTTGTCAGATGAAGACTTTTACCGAACCGCGAACCAGATTTTATATCGTGGAATGGTGGGGTTGTCTGAACGAAATCAACCCGTCGATCAAATTACCCTGACCGATTACTTGAGGGGAACGGGGGAGTTAGAACAAGTCGGCGGGGCGTCGTATATCGCGGAATTGGTTCAAATAATTCCCAGTGCGGCCAATATCCGTTACCACTGTAAAATTGTTCGGGAGAAATCCTTGTTGCGTGGATTGGTGCGGACGGCGACTGATGTCGTGATGCGGGGGTATGAAGGAACGACACAAACGGACGAACTACTTGAATTTGCGGAGCGAGAAATTTTTCGATTAACACAGGGACATTTACGAACGACCTTTGTTCCTGTAAGTAGTATTCTCCATGACAGCATTGAGATTGTTGATCGATTATATAGCCGGAAAGAAAGGATTACCGGTGTGCCAACCGGTTTTGATATTGATAATCTCACCGCAGGTCTTCAACCTTCTGACTTAATTATCATTGCCGGTCGACCGAGTATGGGAAAGACGAGTTTGGCATTAGGCATTGCGGAATATGCCGCTCTTGACGCTAATGCCGTTGTTGGTATTTTTAGTTTAGAAATGTCTCGGGCTCAGTTGGTGTTGCGGATGCTCAGCTCTCAGGCTCTTCTGGATTCCCATAAAGTCCGAACCGGTCAATTGCAACAGGCTGATTGGAACGATTTGACTGCTGCAGCCAGTAAACTAGAACAGGCCAAAATTTTTATCGATGATTCTGGCAATTTGACGCTTCAACAAATGCGAGGAAAAGCCCGGCGTCTGAAAGCTGAACACGGATTGGATCTTCTCATCATTGATTATTTACAATTGATGGAGGGAAGAGGAAATGCCGAATCTCGGCAGCAGGAAATTTCCGATATTTCCCGATCCCTGAAGGGATTGGCCAAAGAACTTGATATTCCCGTCGTGGCTCTGTCACAGTTGAGTCGAGCCGTAGAAAATCGCAAGCCTCCTATTCCTGTCTTGGCTGATCTTCGAGAGTCAGGCGCTATCGAGCAAGATGCGGATGTGGTGATGTTTATCTATCGCGAAGAGGTATATGATCCGGATACCGATGACAAAGGCATCGCGAAAATCCTCGTTCGGAAACACCGAAACGGTCCCATTGGAGACGTTCTTCTTCAGTTTCACGAGCGGTACGCCAAATTTAATAATTTAGAGAAGCGGTCTGGTATAGTGTAACGGTGTCTCTCCAGGAACAGCATATGGACTTTTTAGGTTTACCGGCTCCGCAGGTTTGTTTGAACAGGAGGTTCCCCATGTGGCTGGGTCACATCCGTACGCTCTTATTGGGCATTCCCCTCCTGGTCGTGTCTTGTGGAACAGCCCCCCAACCAACCCTTCAAGGGCAAGAGCATTCCGTGACGATTCGGGAGGCTCCTCACCCTCAAGCCTATTATCATTTTCTTCGCGGGTCTTTAGCCGAGTTAAATAACGATGGCGCGGAGGCATTGGAAGCCTATCAAGCTGGATTGGCGTTTGATCCTCATTCGATATTTTTGAAATTCCGCATCGCCAGGCTTCATTTTTCCATGGCACAGATGACGGCGGCTGTTGATATGGCTTCAGGAATTCCTGTGGAGGACATGACGAATGCCAACATGTTTTTTGATGTAGCCAAAATTTTCTCGGGAGCTGGCGAACGTGAACGAGCGTTACAGGTTTTGGTGGAAGGCGAGCGACAGTTTCCCTTGGAAGAGCGATTATACCTTTCTCATGGGACTCTCCTGTTGATTGGGAAGGAATACCAAAAGGCAGAAGAGGTATTTCAAAATGTCTTACGCCATGTGCCGAACTCAGCCGAGGCGCAGTATAATTTGGGAATCATTGCCCTAGAGACGAGAACGAAATCAGACGCCCGGGAACACTTTGAGAAGGCTGTCACACTGAACCCATCATTTGAGCGGGCTTATCTCAAGTTGGTTGCCCTTTCAGAAGAGGAAGGGGCGCCGCATCGGTCCATTGAACTCTTAGAAAGGTATTTAAAGGACGTGAATCCGCATCATCGGGATTTCCGTTTGCGTCTGGTTCGTCTGCATGTTGCCCAGAAGGCAACAGACGAGGCTATGGCCCATTTAGATTTCTTACTTCAGGACAATCCAGATGATTTGCAGGCTCAAGTTCGGAAAGCCCAGATTTATGCTGAAAAAGGGGAATTTCCCGCTGCCATTGAGGCGTTGAATGCGATTTTACGGGTTCGCCCTAATGAATTGCGTGTTCGAGATTTCTTGGGATTATTATATGAGGAAATGAAGGATTACGAGCGCGCGATTCAAACTTATCAAACCAATGTGCAAATGGATCCCACCTTCTTTGATAGTCTTCTGCATCTGGGTTTTGTGTCTTATCGATTAAAGCGGAATGATGAAGCTCTGGCTTTCCTGGAAAAGGCCGTCACGCTTAATCCCAAACGGACGGAACCCTATTTATTGATGGGTTTGACCTATTTTCAAATGAATGAATATCTTCAGGCCAAGATCAAGTTAGAAGAGGGTATTCGGCAGGACCCATCTAATGCCGAATTGCATTTCAATTTGGGGACCGCCTATGACAAATTGGACCGTTTCGATGAAGTCGTGCGGGAAATGGAACAGGCCCTGAAGCTGGATCCTGATCATGCCGATGCCTTGAATTACCTAGGGTATAGCTATGCTGATCGCGGGATTCACGTGGAAAAGGCTGTATCCCTGACTCAGCGGGCAGTGGCGCTCAAGCCTCATAATGGCTATTACGTTGATAGTTTAGGCTGGGCCTTGTATAAAATTGGGCGGATCGAAGAGGCTTTGGAAACCATGCAGCGTGCGGTCTTGTTGGTTTCTGATGATCCCGTGATTTATGAGCATCTCGGAGAAATTCTTCTGCTCAAGGAAGAACGAGACAAAGCCCGAGAAGCCTGGGTTCATTCCCTTCAACTTGATTCGACCAACGAAACCTTGAAGCAACGGTTTCATGATACCGGGTTTGGAGAGCTCACCCCTACACTTTCTCACCAGTCTACCCTAACCCCCTAATACACATAGCCCTTTCGTCGCAGGTTGGGCGGAATATTTACATCTGTTCTATCCGATCATCCTCTCATTCCGGCTGAAAGGCCCAGGGGTTCCATCAGTTGCCCTCTTGGATTTTGTTCCTTAAGATTTGTCCATTTTCTGGCGATCAAAAGATAGTCAGATTTAAAGCAATCTTCTCGGCAGCTCGTTGTTATTTTAATGGTGGGATAGTTTTGGCAGGTTTGTAGAAATTGGTGCCTATTGCTCGAACGTATTAGGTGACAACTGAAGAGAATTGCCCCTGGTCTCATAGGAAATCCAGGTGTATGATTGATCGAGGGTTAACATAAAACGTACGAAAACTCAGGAGGGGGTTTTCTCCCAGGAGGGTATAATATGGACCGTGATTTATTGATGCAGAATCAAAGAGGTTTCAGTCTGACTGAATTAATGATTGTGGTGGCCATTATTGGGATTTTGGCCACGCTTGCCATACCCAATTTTTTACGGTATCAAGCCAAAGCCAAGCAAACCGAAGCCAAAGCCAATTTGGTGGCCCTTCATACGGCGGAAATAGCCTATTTTGCTGAAAACAATGGGTTTGTGGATGATTTTAATGCCATCGGGTTTGGTGTGACTGGGGCTTCCCAACGATATTATTATGAATTGGGGGCGGCCAATCTGGGGGCCTTGCCGCCTGGCTGTACGGCTTCGGCATTAGATTCAGCAAGCCCGACAGGGTTTACGGCGGTCGCGATCGGGAATATTGATGGAGATGCCACGTGTGATGTATGGACGATTAATGACCAAAAAGTGTTGAAGAACGTGACGAATGATGTTTCCAATTAATAGGAGGGTGTAGGTGGATATACTAGAAAAGATAAAGAATCATTCGGCTCACGTGGGAGTGGTGGGATTGGGCTATGTAGG
>JAZFZJ010000204.1:0-2848 GCA_036443915.1 Nitrospirales bacterium | reverse complement strand
GCAAATGTGGATTTACCCTAGCAATCTGGCCTTGTTTGGTCAATAAATATTTTCCATTTAATTTCTCAATCTATGAAATTGACAAGAAAATTTTAACCACTTTATATTTAATAACCATTGATTTTGTATAGCTCGCCAATGCCTGAAATTTTTCTTTGCTGGAATCTTCCTTCATCCCACATCATCTATTAATTCTTGACAAGACGCCCCGAACAGTCAAATCGGAGATTACCGAGAAAATCACCTGACGGTCTTCCTCAGCAAAATTCTTCTATCAAATCTTTCAAGTGAGGACTGGGAGGATTTCATGCCAGGAATCCATGTAGGTTCGGAAAAAGCTCAAGGTCTTTCAGAAAAACAACCACCACAATGGAATTTGGGGGACCTCCTAACTCATCCTGGCAAAGATCTAGAAACTTTATCCAAACGCTTATCCAAAAACGTTAAACAACTTGAGACCATTCGCCCGAGGCTTAAAGCCGATTTGTCCACCAAATCTTTCCTCGCTGCTATCCGACTAGGTGAGGAAATCGCAGAAACTTCCTCACGGCTCAGTGCATACGCACAGCTTTGGTTTGCGCAAAACACCAAAAATCAAGCTGCCCGTGCCTTTGACACAATAGTGAAGGCACGCCTCATGGGTTTTGACAATCGAATATTATTTTTTGATCTCTGGTGGCAACACATCGACTCTTCTCAGGCCACTCGATTCCTCAAATCCTCAGGAGACTATCGGTATTACCTTGAAACACTTCGGCGGAAAAAAGACCACACCTTAACGGAGGCCGAAGAACGCGTCATCAACCTGAAAAACACAACTGGCCGATCCGCCCTGGACAATCTTTACGATATCATTACCAACGGCATGACATTTTCACTTCGAGTTGGCAATTCGGTGAAAACCCTCACCCGAGAACAACTCTCAACTCACTTTCGGCATCCCTCCGCGCGCACCAGGGAAGAAGCCTATCATGAGCTCTCCCGCGTTTATTCGAACAATCGAGATGTGATTGGAGAAATCTATAAAACGTTAGTGCTCGACTGGAAGAATGAAGGATTGGATTTACGACGCTATCATTCATCGGTGGCTGTACGAAATCTCAGCAATGACATTCCCGACCGGGCTGTCCGGGCACTTCTAAAAAGTTGCCGAAAAAATCGTGATATTTTTCATGAATATTTCAGAATAAAAGCCAGAATCTGTCGGCTCAAACCTATGACCCGCTATCACATCTATGCACCGGCCCATGGTGCCAAAGCCTCATACCCATACAAACAAGCCGTCGGAATGGTTCTTGAAGCCTACCACCATTTTTCTCCCACAATCGCCGATCTTGCGAGACGTGTCTTCTATGACCAGCACATTGATGCTCGCCCCTCCCCGGGGAAAATGGGTGGAGCCTTCTGTTACAGCGTCTTACCCAACCATACCACCTATGTGTTGCTGAATTACACGGGCGAGGCGCGAGACGTAGCCACCCTGGCCCACGAACTTGGGCATGCCGTCCACAGCCTGATGGCGGGGGATCATTCAATTTTCACCTTCCATCCCACCTTGCCTTTGGCCGAAACCGCTTCAGTGTTCGGGGAGCAACTCCTGTCCGAAGCGCTCTTGCAGCAGGAAAACAAGCCTCGTCTCAAGCAACGGCTTCTTCTCGGCCAACTTGATGACCTCTTTGCAACCATTCTTCGTCAGGCATACTTCACTGAGTTCGAACATCAAGCCCACCAAATGATCACCAATGGCGCGACAGTGGACGCACTTGCCCAAACCTACCTCCAGCTCCTCCGCGAACAGTTCGGCCACGCAGTAACGGTCCCTCCCGAATTTCAATGGGAGTGGTTGTCGATTCCACACCTGTTCAGAAGTCCGTTCTATTGTTATGCGTACAGCTTTGGAAATCTTCTCGTTTTAGCCTTGTACCAAACGTATAAGGAGCAAGGAGCTTCCTTTGTTCCCAAATACCTGGATTTGTTAGCAACAGGGGGATCAAAGAGCCCTGAGGCCATGCTGGCCCCTCTGGGGGTCGACATATGTTCGGAAGCCTTTTGGCAATCAGGATTCACTAGAATCCAAAACCTAGTGGAAACCCTTGAAAAGACCATCAGTTGAACACATGGGGAAGAGACAGAAACACCAAGAAATGGGGAGGGATAATGAGAAAATGTCTTCTTGATTTGGAGAGCAGGGTTGCGCTAGCCTTGCAGCCTTGCTTTGGCTTTGAGCAAACACCGCCTTTTTCCTACCACACACCTTTGAATGGATCTATGAGGGGTAATTGAAATGGCCGAACGTGCGTATGTCCTCATTAACGTTCTTCCTGGGCAAACGGCCAACGTAAAAAAGCTGTTGGAAGAAATCGAAGAGATTAAAACAATTGACGCCTGTTGGGGGAAACCGGATCTTTTTACCCGCGTCGAAGTGGCCAACCAGGAAGCATTGACCAAACTCGTCTTGACCAAAATCCATGCCATAGAAGGAGTGGCGCAAACCGACACCCACCTTGTGTATGTCCTCCAAGAATAACCTCGAGTTTTTTCATTTCACCACATCATTATTATCAAAGAGAAAAGGCCCGACGACCCCATGGGCTTTTTCAACACC
This sequence comes from Nitrospirales bacterium, assembly GCA_036443915.1. Taxonomy (GTDB): domain Bacteria; phylum Nitrospirota; class Nitrospiria; order Nitrospirales; family UBA8639; genus Nitrospira_E. The sequence goes on along the minus strand of JAZFZJ010000204.1, from coordinate 243 downwards.
CGACTCTGTTCTCCGGTCCACCAATGTGACCCGGGGTATGGGGTAAACCCCCAAAACCTGTATTAGACCTAAAAAAAGAGTGGGTAAAAAGGAAGTCGGATTGCAGACCCACCGCTGAGGAGTCAGTACACTCCCGCTTGTCGTTGTAACCAACGGACATATTGAATAATGCCCTTTACCTCCTCGACCGTAACCCCGGGGATTTTGGGCATGTTGCCGAATTCCCAATGATGGGCACGAACG
>JAZFZJ010000203.1:0-6479 GCA_036443915.1 Nitrospirales bacterium | reverse complement strand
CCGAACCCTCCACCTTGCTCTTGTTCGGCACAGGGTTAGCCGGACTGGCCGCTTGGGGGTATCGGAAGCATGTAAAGAGCTACCCCTCACCAACTGCTTACCAACATCTCTCTACAAGAGCCTGACTCCGCACGGGGTTGGGCTTTGGTGTGTGGACGCCTGGGCCTTTAGGTGTTGACTATTACCGCCAAAGGAGTACTATTTTGCCACTATAGATAATGGTGAGAGAAAACTTATGCCAATTGACGTAAAGATCGTGCCTGCGAGAGAGTTTGTTCGGACCAATGCCCAGGGAGAGTTTGATTTAGAAGAGACGAAAGTCCTGTTTCTCTCCGTATTTTCTAAGATGAAGGATGCCAATGTTTCTGAAGTCGTGATGGATGTCCGGGAAGCGTCATCCAAAATGACGTCTTTCGATATTTATGAACTCCTTTCGGTCTTAGATCATGTGGGGTCTTGGAGTGCCTGGAAAATTGCCATAGTCAATCGCCCGAAGGATGATTTCGACCGGGCCAAATTTTTTGAGCTCTGTGCTCAAAACAGGGGATACCAAGTTGGGGCGTTTCAAGAGTTTGAGGAGGCGGTGGCTTGGCTGTATCCCCCTCAAGAGGCCTAAATCAAAGTCCTCGTCCTACCAAATACCTTGGTTGAAAAATACCTGCTGACTATACCCGCAGCATCCTATACCTTATACCACCACCTGCTACCAATGGCCTGTCCTGAGAGGGGAGAATGTCCTCCGGCCTTACTTGCAAGCTTGTTCAATCAATGAATTCAAAAAGTGTCCGTCCCTATTGTATAGGGTGTTAACTTTCCCATGAACCTTTCCCCCTCACCCCAGCCCTTCGTTCCTCTTCGGAACAAAGCCTCGTTGGGGCGAGGGAGAGTTGAAATGTACCAGTTGAAAGTTACAACCCTATATATTCAGTTTTTTCCCCTCCCACAATTGATTTGATCACTTCCCATTAAGCCTCGAAGGGGACTGCCCATTCTGGCCAAGAGACACCTGGGGCTTTATTTAGTAAAAGAAGTCCAAGGGCTGTTTTGGATCCCCCTTGATTCTTTTGCCAAATAGATCTACCCTAAGCTTTTCCTTCTGACAATTCCTCCCGAGTTTTTCGTGTCCTTATCTCTAAGTTCATAAAAAAGGGAGGCATGGCCATGGGGAATTCGTCAAGCTCTGTAAAGGTTCTTCGGGAAAAGCTCTCAGTTTTGCGTGCCCAAAATGCTGCCCTTGAGGACCAGCTCGGGGCCTCCGAAGCCGATCGACGGCAGTATGAAGAGCGGTTCGACGATCTCGCCCAGAATTTAGGGGAAGTGTTCTGGATTTGTGCCCCCGATCTCACCAAGATTTTGTACGTGAGTCCCGCCTACGAGGAGATTTGGGGCCGCTCCTGTCAGAGCCTGTATGAGAATCCCAAGTCTTTTTTAGAAGCCATCCATCCACAAGATCAAGCCCGAATAATCGCACGAATAGAAAGCCAGCCTTTGGACGGATTTTGTGAGGAGTACCGCATTATTCGTCCCGACGGCGAAATTCGATGGATTCGAGATCGTGCGTTCCCCATAACAGACAAGTCCGGACAGGTGCCTCGGGTGGTAGGGGTTGCCGAAGATGTGACTCACTTCAAAACCGTAGAGGAATCGCTGCGAAGATATGAGCAAATTGTTTCCTCAACGGACAATTTAATGGCATTTGTGGGCAGGGATTATCGATATCAGGCCGTCAGCAAAAAGTTTGCGGAGGCCATTGGAAAGCCACAAGAATGTATCCTTGACCGGTTTGTGGCTGATGTTGTCGGTACTCCAACCTTTGAAAATATGAAACCTCATCTGGATCAATGTCTGTTGGGTAAACCTGATGATTTTGAGCATTGGTTTGACATGCCAGACGGAAGCCGGCGGTACTTCCTTGAACATTTCAACCCCTATTATGAATTAGATGGCTCGATTTCCGGAATTGTCGTCGATGTGCATGACATCTCGGCGCGTAGGGAGGAGGAGCGGGTATTGGTTGAAGGAAATTGCATGCTGGCGTTGGATGTGGAAGTGAGAGGCCGGATCAGTCAGAGCCAAGGTATCCAAGGCCTTTTGCAGGGCTGCACCGAAGCTCTGGTGCAACATCTAGATGTCGCGTTTGCTCGCATTTGGACGCTGGATAAAGAGGAGCAAGTATTGAAGCTACAGGCCAGCGCCGGATTGTACACTCACCTAGACGGGCCTCATAGCCGCGTGGCTGTGGGCCACCTTAAAATTGGGCAAATTGCCGCTGAAAAGAGGCCACATCTGACCAATGCGGTTATCGGAGATCCCCGCGTGCCAGAGCAGGAGTGGGCCAAGCAGGAAGGGCTCGTGGCCTTTGCCGGGTACCCGTTATTGAGAAATCAAGAGGTGTTGGGGGTGATGGCGTTGTTTTCTACACACCCGTTGTCGGAATTCACCCTAAAAGGGCTGCAGATTGTGGCAAACCAAATTACAACGGCCGTTGAATATCATATGGGCAGGGAGTCACAGCAGAAGCTTGCCGAGCTCAACAAACAAATCTTGGGCTCAGTGACAGAAGGTATCTATGGATTGGATCTACAAGGGAATACGACGTTTGTCAATCAAGCTGGGGCCAGGATGTTAGGGTATGAGGTTGAGGAACTGCTTGGACTTCCCATGCATGCCACGGTACACCACACGAAACCTGATGGCTCGGTTTATTTAGAACAAGAATGCCCAATATACACTACCTACAAGGATGGCATGGTCCAGTATGTGGACACCGATGTGCTGTGGCGAAAAGACGGCACCAGTTTCTCGGTGGAATACACCAGTACGCCCATTTGGCACAACGGAAAGCTTACGGGAGGGGTGGTGACCTTTCAAGACATTGCCGAACGCCTTCAAGCAGAGGAAACCCTCAAAAAATCAAGACAAGATTTTCAGGCTCTCGTGGATTCGCTTGAAGGGATTGTGTGGGAGTGTGACTTCCCTTCCTATCGGTTTACCTTTGTCAGTCAACAGGCCGAACGCTTGCTGGGGTATCCCACTGATCAATGGCTGACCCAACCCAATTTTTACTGTGATCATCTCCATGAGGCCGATAAGAGCTGGGCGTTAGATCATTGCCGACAAGCGACCCTTCGGAAAAAGAACCATGAGATGGAATGCCGATTTTACCACGCCAATGGGCAGGTGGTTTGGTTGAGAGACCTGGTCACCGTCGTGGTAGAAAATGAAAAACCGGTTAAGTTACGTGGCGTGATGTTTGATATCACCCACATAAAGCAAGCGGAAAAAGTACTCCAAGAGAGCGAGGAGCGTTTTCGACTGCTTAATCAAATGATTCCACAACAGGTTTGGACGGCGCAGCCCAACGGTGCACTCGATTATGTCAACCAACGCGTGGTTGAATACCTCGGACGTCCTATCGAGCAGATCATTGCTCAGGGTTTGCACCAAGTCCTGCACCCGGACGATTTGCCTGAGACTCTGAAACAATGGGCTAAGGCTCGGGAAACCCACCAACCCTTTGAAATTGAATTTCGACTGAAAGGAGGCAAGGACAATACCTATCGTTGGCATCTAAGCCGGGCCATCCCCGTTTTCAATCAGCTGGGCCAGGTAGTGAAATGGTTTGGGACCAACACCGATATTACCGATTTCAAACAGTGGGAATTGCAAATTCGACAAGCTCAGAAAATGGAGGCCATCGGGACGTTAGCCGGAGGTATCGCCCATGATTTTAATAACATTCTGATGGCGATCATGGGCTATGCGGAACTCGCCAAACTCAATGTCCGTGGCAATGATGGGGCCCAACGAAACCTGAAGGAAGTGTTGATCGCCGGGCAGCGTGCCAAGGCATTGGTTAAGCAAATTTTGACGTTCAGTCGGCAAACGGAGCAGGTGCGTCAGCCCCTTGAAATTCAACTGGTGGTGAAAGAAGTCCTCAAGTTCCTCCGTGCCACGCTTCCTATGACCATCGAAATCCGCATGAATTTCACGGAGGAATCCACAAATATTTGGGGAGATCCTATCCAAATTCATCAGGTGGTGATGAATCTCTGTACCAATGCGGAACATGCCATGCGGGAAAGCGGCGGTGTCCTTGAAATTTCACTGGAGCGCGTTGACGGTGAAACCCTCAGCTTAGATCAGCATCCCGACTTGAATGGAGGACCATATGTATGCATGAAGGTTCGAGACACCGGGAGGGGTATGACGCCGGAGGTTGTCCGACGGATCTTTGATCCGTTCTTTACCACAAAAGGGGTTGGTGAAGGTACGGGAATGGGATTAGCTGTCGTCCACGGGATCGTCACCAGTCATGGGGGAGGAATCACGGTCGATAGTGAATCTGACAAGGGAACAGTCTTTGTTATTTACTTCCCGTGGTTGGAAGCCGGGAGTCTGCCCACGCAAGACGACAAACTGGAACAGGAATGCCTCCATGGACGAGGCCACATTCTGTTTGTCGAGGATGAAGAGCCCCTGGCGAAGCTTGGAAAAGATGCGCTGGAAAGCTTGGGATATGAGGTGGTGATTCACACGAGCAGCGTTGAAGCGCTGGAAGTATTTCGAAGGGATCCTTTCCGCTTTGATGCAGTTATCACTGATCAAACCATGCCCAATTTAACTGGGGAAGGCTTGGCACGAGAAATGTTACACATTCGATCAGACCTGCCAATAATCTTGTGTACGGGGTTTAGCCACGTGATAACCCCTGAACAGGCCAAAACCATCGGCATTCAAGCGTATCTTTTGAAGCCGTTGTTGCTCAAGGACTTAGGGCAAACCCTTCGAGAGGTTCTTCACCCGGAAACCCTCACGAAAAGATTTACATCCTCTTTTTAATTAGGGACGTATTAGCCCTAGAGAAACCGTGGAAAAATCCGCCGAGATGCGCCCTCAGCCCCTTCTCGTTCTGAGTACCCTTGTGTTCCCACTATCGTCCACCACGATCGCGTCGTACGGCACGACCGAGTGGGGTGGGTGAGACAGCGGGCCTTCCCTCCAAAAGCCTCAGGACAAGCATTGAACATTCCCTAAACGTCATTACCTCTGTGACTCTGTATTTCAGGATGAGGGTTATGGCTATTTCAAAATTCTTAAATCCTTCGACTGTCCTGAGCAATGTGTTCTTGAAACAATGTGACTCGCTATAACATCGGTCTTTGACACACCCAGACCATTTTCATTCAGAGAGACCCCACAGCACTACGGATACGATTGGTAGCCACTATATGAGGGTCCTCTCCGTTAGTTACCCAGGTCTTGATCATGGAAGGGGTGAAGATAAGACCTTTACCAATTTTGACGGTGATGGGATGAAGATGTGGTCCTTTGGCATCAGGAGGCCAGGCCTCAAAGCTCCCTTCTATTTTGACAGGAATGACGGGAATGCCCAGCTCACAGGCCAAGACCCCAATGCCTTTCTTAAATGAGTGGAGTTGACCATCAATGCTCCGTTCCCCCTCGGGGAAAATAAGAAGATTTTTCTCATTACGGAGAAGAGCCGCTGAGGTCCGCAGGATCGTGACAAGAGGCATTTCCGGTCCCACGGGGATCACTTGGCCCACGCGCGCGACCCACAATCGAAACCGAGAGCGAAAATAGGGTTCCCAACCAAACGTGTATAGTTGGGCAGAGACTGATCGTGGCAAAGCCGCAAGTAAGATGAATGGATCGAAAAAACTGAGATGATTAGAGGCGATAAGAATTGGGCCTGGTTGCGAGAGATGTTCCGCCCCTGTGACGGTCAATCTGAAGGCAATACGGAAAAGTCGTTCGAAGAGGAATTTCGAGGCTGTACGGATAAAACGGGCAATCCAATGGGGGGGTGAAAGGAACGTCTGTGTTTGAGTAGGGAGGACTGGGGCTTCGAAGATGTCCTGCCAAGACTGTGGGGCTTCTGTTTTCCCAGGAAGGCCTTGCTCAAAGCCTCTGAGTTGCTCTATGACATCTCGAACGGTAACCACTTCCCCCATGACCATTTCGGGCAGGTTCCCCAACTGCCTCTCCAAGGCCACTTGGAGCTCAACTCGTTTGAGAGAGTCGAATCCCAAGTCAATATCAAGGTGATCCTCCAAGCGGATGTCTTTGTGAGAGGGTAGTAGCTCCGCGAGAGTCCTCAGCACAACTCGTCCGGGGTTGGTCTCCCGAATCTCCCGGTCCGCGTCAGAGGGTGTATACGTGGATTGGGGTGGGGCCTGGTCAGGCCGAGTCCGGGTCGCGACAAGGTGCCGCTGAATTTTGCCTAAGCGAGTCCGCGGGAGAGGCTCCTTGACCAAGGTAACACCAGTAATTCGCTTATAGGTGGGAAGCGTGATGGCGACTCTGTTGAGCTCATCTTTGATGTACCCTGCCGCATCATGGATTTTCTTTCCACGCAAAAATTCGAAGTTAGGCACGATCACGGCATGAAGATGCTCGCCTTCTTCACCATGACGTTGCAGGCCGATGACGCAGAGCTCTGTGATCGCCGAGCTCTG
>JAZFZJ010000202.1:0-2940 GCA_036443915.1 Nitrospirales bacterium | reverse complement strand
ACCCGATCTTCCTGATACAGAAAATAATCAAATCGCCCAACCGCCCGTTGAATGCTAATCAGATCAATGAGAAAGTCATAGACAGCATTTGCGGCAGCCTCATTCGCCGTTAAGGCTGCATTCTGACTGTTCAGGAGTTTGATAATATCCACCACTCCACGAGAGTATTGATCCACCACGAGATCCAAATTCTTCTGGGAGGCCACGGCTGCTTCTCGGGACAGACGGATACCTGGAAAGGAAGCCCCCGCTTGAAACATGGAGGAACGGATACGTTCCTCAACACGACCAACGGTGGCCTCTCGTTCAAGCCGAAGGCGCCGCAAATCCTCTAGGGACTTGGTTTCGGTCGCCTCCTTGCTCCCTCCGCTAAATAAAGGAAATGTCATCCCCAATCCAACTGACCATTGTGTTCTGTCCTGGCCCAATCCTAAGGCTGCGGGAGGTCCGGCTTGTCCAGCTCCATCTTCGGCAAACCGTTGATCCACATCCGCTTGAAGCGACACGTCCGGTAACCAGTAGGCTCGTTGGGCGTTCAGAGCGGTTCGTTCCTGAGCAATAATCAATGCATCGAATTGCTTAATTTCTGGTGAAACTTTCAATCCCTCTTGCACTTGGAAATCTCGAAACACACTGAAATGTTGTGGGTTATCGATATAGGTAAATAATCGATTTAAATCGTCAAACAAGAGGGGATCCTCCAGACTCGCCTCAGCGGTCATGAAAGGCTCTTCGAGCGGACGATGGAGGATTCGATTGATGGCCACTCTGGCTTGTTTTAATAAAGCCTGTGCATCAAGCACAGCGCGTCGGCCATTGGCAATTTCACTTTCCCACCGATACACTTCATCCCGCGCTGCTGCCCCAACCGACTCTCGGACACGGGCTAACTCAAGGTTTGAACGGGTCAACTTCAAATTATCCTTTTGAATTCGCAAGGACGTTTTCGTCCGGAGTACATTCAAATACGCGATTCCCGCATCTTGAATAATATCCAGACGTAATTCATGACGTTGGGCTTCGCGGGAGAGCTGGGTTTTCTCTTGGACGGTAAAATTGGTCCAGGCTTTATCGGAATACAACAGTTGGGAAAGCCCCCCCGTGGCACGCATGGAGCGTTCGGGGTTTACTCCAAAACTCGCCTCTGCCCGATCCGCATCTATCATGGTGGCTTGACTGCCCATTTCAATTTGCGGCAAAAGGGCTGACCGCGCATTTCGGACATCCGCAAATCCTGCAGCAACTCGCCGATCCGCCGCCGCGAGGTCTAAATTCACGGACACGGCCTCTCGAACAACGGAGTAGAGTGAGAGTCGTCTTTGGACTTGTTCTAATTCTTCATTGATCAGATCTGCTTCCGTGAGCACCCGAAAGGTTGGCCAAGCCTCAATGGCACGAGCCGTTGCCATGTTGATCGTAAGTCGTTCCCCTACAGGAAGCGACACTAATAAATCCCCTGCATTCTCACCGAGCAGAATGCGATGGACATTTAAGGCCACGCGTCGGGCTAATCGAAGTGTATTGGTTTCGGGCCCAATTGAAGCGAAAAGACCTCGCTCCACCTCTTCCCGTCCAAAGAGAGAAAAACTGGGTAACTTGCGGTCAATGAGACCTTGAACAAGGGCATCAAACTCCTGCAAAGGGATTCGGAGCAAGGGAGTCACGAATACGGCTTCCGTGTCCCCTGGCAGCGCAGCCAAGGCAGACTGAATATAGGTGCCGACGGGGACAGGTGTGATCTCGATGCTATTTTCTTTCGCTGCCCTTTGGGCCTTCACTTGGAGTTGAGGAAACGCCTCAAAGAGAGCTTGGTCAACGAACAACGCCAATTTGGTAAAAGGTAAAATTTCCTTAAAAGCTTTGACGGAACGTTCGAAGGAATGCGGAAGTGTTAAATAGTTAAGATTTCGAACCCCACTGGTCCCACGGCGAAAGGGGAGACCTTGCAATTTAATATCGATAACAAAAGGAGCCACAACCGGCTTGGGGAGAGAGGGCCTACGACTCACCTCGTGGGAGGCGAGAACGCCGAGGGCAAGGATCATGTCAACGTTTGGATCAGCCAAAAGGAAATCGACGGCTTTTTTCACTCCTTGTACTGACCAGTTCCCATGGACCAACTTGTTTTTGGGAAACCTGACATGAAACTCACCTCGCGTGAGTTCCAAAATTTCCCTCAGGAATAACTTACTTTGCATGACCTTCCCCCACCCATGGTTCTGGTGAGGACCATCCGCGACAATACCGATATTGACCTGAGGCAAAGGAGATTCACCATGAGAGATGCTGGGAAAGGCAGAATAAAAGATGAGGAGGGATCCCAGGCAAACAACCACGCGACTCAGCATGAGTTTACCTTTTCGACCAAGTCGAATTTGGGGTAGCCGTTTTTTTGGAATCAATAAAACTTCTACACCCCATGGATACAACATTTAGTAGTGCAGTCAGCATCCAGACACTACAGATTGGTGACGACTACCATACCATGAGCCGTCCCATCCAGCAAATCCAATCTTTTCTCTGTCGCGAGTGTCGTAACGAAAACTGTGAGACAAGTAAGAGCGTGGGCTTTTTATTCGTTACCAATAACCTCTCTCACCCTTTCCCTTGATTAATTGGATGAGTAGAAAAGTTTCTTTTTAAAAATTCCAAATATAAAAACCTGCCGGGTTTGGCGTTGTGCTAAACCATTTTCGCTTACCACACGGTCGCTTGTAACCTGTCAAAAGTAACAGTTTCTTGGGACCAACGTGTGATGATAAATTTACCACGGCAATAATAATTGTTTTGTTTGAGCTCAGTTACGCAGCGGCTCAGACTAGGATTTCCCTTGTAATATTGATGCATGGAACAAAGTGAAAGCCCCCCCGCACCAATCTCCCATCCACCCTTCACGAAGGCATTTCCCATATCTACCCTTTCATTCATCACGTCAAAACA
>JAZFZJ010000201.1:0-4563 GCA_036443915.1 Nitrospirales bacterium | reverse complement strand
GCATTTGTTTCCGACGCCTGCTGTCCGACCAGGGGGACGGGCGCTCTTCTTCTTCGGCGGGCCTTGTTTGAGCGGAGCGAGTTGGACCGCCCTCCTGTATCCCGCGGCCGTCCTATTCTGATGAGGTAGGACTGGGCGTCAATGGTTTTGGGCCCTTTTGCCGAAACAAAAGGGCCTCGCCTGCCGGGGCGAAACCCGGCTACACCAAAAACCGTTTGGAGACTGTTTTGGATAAACGGGTAGGAGGTTTTCCACCTGTGGGATGTTGCGTATTCACAAAACACAAGATGGATTCCCGATAAAAAATGTCGGGAATGACCGAATGGGAAGATAGATTTAGGTCGAATGATGCAATGCCCTATCCTTATACTTATGAAAAAGTATCTGCCGAAGTTTTGAGGTGTTTATGAAGAAGGGCGTTCCTGTCGATCTTTTATGCGGGGATTAGTTGGTGTGATGTTATTGGTCGCGGTTGACCATGTAGCAGGACACAATTGCCAAGGATCGTTTGGCGATACTATCGGAGAATGGGGCTAAATCCAATGCCCCCGCCTCAACATACTCTCGTGCTCTGCCCGTGGCGTAGGCGAGCGAGCCTTGTGTCTTCATAAGGCCCAGGATGATAGGCAAATCTTTATCGTTAACCGAATGGGAGAGAATTTTTTCCTCCAACCACGACTTTTCAGATGGGGAACAGGTTTGGAGCAAATGTAATAAGGGAAGGGTCATCATTCCCTGATGAATATCTTGCCCCAGAGATTTTCCTAGACGGGCATGGTCCGCGGAGTAATCCAGGCGATCATCGGCTAATTGAAAAGCCATTCCAAGATGCAGACCGAATCGGTACAATGCAGCCTGTTCTTCCAGGGAAGCCCCACCAATTATGGCGCCCACTTTGCAGGAAGCCGCAACCAAGGTAGCCGTTTTATATTCCACAATCTTGAGATAGGCCGCCTCTGTCAGATCAGGCTGACTGTTGGCGCATAATTGCAGGATTTCTCCCTCGGCCATTTTTCGGCAGGCATCCGCCAACACTTCATTGATTCCATGGTTGCGAAAGGAGGCGATAAGGGCCATGGCCTGAGAATAGAGATAATCGCCGACAAGGATGCTGGCTTGATTACCCCAGATACGTCGGGCAGTTTTTTGACCTCGCCGGATATCGGCTTCATCAAGGACGTCGTCATGGAGAAGAGTGGCGGTGTGAATAAACTCAATGAGACTGCCTAGTAGGAGATACTCTTTTTCGGGGAACCCAAACATTCTGGCAGAAAGGATGAGAAGCAGAGGACGGATACGTTTTCCTCCACTTGAGAGAATATGGTCGGCTACGGTATTAATGAGGGGAGCTTTGGAGTCAAGTTGTTTCTGAATTTGGGCTTCGACCTCATTCAAGTCTGGCCGAAAAGTCTCCCACACTTCTTCCATTGAATCCAAGGTTTTAAGGGCGGGGTCATTCGACATGGCGGCGATAGTAGGGGGTATCCTGTGGATTGTCAAGCTTGGGAATTGGTCGAAGGTGACAAAAAATAAAGCAAAACTGAGAGAATACCAAGGAAGGGGAGATTTAGGAAACCAAGGGGTTACCTTGACAGAATTTTTAACCATCCATTAATGTTGTTTCTTAAAATTTTGGCTCGTTTCTCCCCTTTCTTTCCATAACTCTTCGGGACCAGTTACAATTTGAAAAGGCCCACCGAGTTGGTATAAGGGTAACCGGTCCATGTATCTCCCAAATAGGATTGGTTGTTTTCTTAGGGGAAACATTGAATTAATGAATAATAGACCTGTGAAAAATCTTCCAGGATTCCCTCCTGCCCAGGGCCTCTATACTGGCCAAAATGAACATGATGGGTGTGGGATTGGCTTTGTCGCCAATATTAAAGGCCACAAATCCCACGATCTTATTGAAAAAGGCTTGTTGGTCCTAAAAAACCTTGTGCATCGTGGCGCGCAGGGCTGTGATCCTTGTACTGGCGATGGCGCGGGAATTCTCTCACAAATCCCCCATGATTTTTTCCAAAGAGTGGCTGCAGAAACAGGTATTCATCTTCCTTCGTCGGCCGGCGCTTATGGGGTGGGCATGGTGTTTTTACCTCAGGATCCCAAGGCCCGTCAGCAGTGTGAGGCTCTATTTGAATCCATTATCCAAGAGGAAGGGCAGGAATGTTTGGGATGGCGGGATGTCCCTGTCAAAGAAGATCACATCGGGGTTCAAGCCCGATCAACTATGCCCATCATTCGGCAATTCTTTGTGGCACGGGCATTACTCAATCCGGTGCAGTTCGAACGGAAACTGTATGTGATTCGCAAACGGATGACCCGAGCCATCGGTGAGTCGGCGTTAGCGGGGCGCGAATGGGTGTATATTTCCAGCCTCTCGAGTAACACGATTGTGTATAAGGGTATGTTATTGCCTGAACAAGTCTCCTTGTTCTATCCGGATCTTGCGGATCCCACGTTTACGTCTGCCTTAGCGCTCGTGCATTCGCGGTTTAGTACGAATACCTTTCCAACCTGGTCGTTAGCCCATCCTTACCGATACACCGTTCATAATGGGGAAATCAACACGCTCAAAGGGAATGTCAATTGGATGCGTGCGCGTCAAGGGAGGCTGGCATCCCATCTTTTCGGCGATGATCTGAAAAAACTCTTTCCGATCATTGATGATGCGACGCAAAGTGATTCGGCTTGCTTGGATAATGCCATTGAATTTTTGGTGATGGCTGGGCGGTCGTTGCCCCATGCCATGATGATGCTTATTCCGGAACCATGGGTAGGCAATCCGCAAATGGATTTTGATCGCCGTGGGTTTTATGAATACCACGCGGCAGTAATGGAGCCCTGGGATGGCCCAGCGGCCGTATGCTTTACCGACGGCAAGCTGGTGGGCGCGACGTTGGATCGCAATGGACTGCGGCCTTGTCGCTATCAGATTACCAAAGATGACGTGGTGGTGTTGGCCTCAGAAGCCGGCGTCTTGCCGACAGACCCGAAAAATATTCGTCTGAAAGGACGGCTGCAGCCTGGCCGGATGTTTGTGGTAGATACGGAACAAGGTCGGATCATTGACGACGAGGAAATCAAAACTGAAATTACCAAACGCAAACCCTACCGGCAATGGCTAACACAGCATCGAGTTTCGCTGGATGAACTGCCGGAACCAATGAATATCCCCCAACCCGATCATCCTACGCTTCGACAGCGTCAGCAAGCCTTTGGTTATACCGTAGAAGAACTCAAAATGGTGTTGATCCCGATGGGAGTGAATGGTGAAGAACCGACCTCCTCCATGGGAATCGATACTCCATTAGCGGTCATGTCCCAACGGCCGCAACTCCTCTTTAAATATTTCAAGCAGTTATTCGCTCAGGTCACGAATCCTCCAATCGACCCGATTCGGGAACATTTGGTCATGTCGCTGGTGACGAATATCGGGCCGAAACCCAACGTGATTGCCGAAATTCCTGAAGCCTGTCGACGGATCAAACTACAGCAACCGATTCTGAGCAATGTGGATCTTCAGAAGATTCGCATGATTGGCGATCCTCATTTCACAAGCAAGACGTTACCCTTGCTCTTTAAAGTCTCCGAAGGGCCGGAAGGCCTGGCGTCGGCGATCGAGCAGCTCTGTCAGCAAGCCTCCAACGCGATAAAAGACGGGGAGAAGTTTTTAATCTTAAGCGATCGGGGTATGAATGCCGAATGGGCCCCTATCCCCAGTTTATTAGGGGTCTCCGCTGTTCATCATCATTTGATACGTGAAGAAATGCGGACGGAAGTTGGCTTAATTTTAGAAACTGGTGAGCCACGGGATGTCCATCATTTTGCCAGTTTGATCGGGTACGGTGCCGGAGCGATTAATCCCTATTTGGTCGTGGAATCGCTTGTGGACATGGAGCGGGAAGGGTATTTCCCTGAAACGGTCGATGCGTCGACGGCCGAATCTCGATTTATTAAAGCGGTCAATAAAGGCCTGCTGAAAATCTTTTCGAAGATGGGCATTTCGACGTTGCAATCTTATTGTGGTGCACAAATTTTCGAAGCGGTTGGCCTCAATTCTGAATTGATCGGCAGGTATTTTACCGGTACTGCCTCCCAAATCGAGGGAATTGGCATTCGGGAATTGGGAGAAGAAACCTTACGGCGTCATGCCGTGGCCTATCAGCCCGTTCCTATTCGCCAGCTAGATTTTGGTGGCGAAATTCATTATCGCATTCAAGGCGAGCATCATAATTGGAATCCGGACACCATTTTTAAATTGCAGCATGCCACCCATACGAACAATCCAAAATTGTTTGCGGAATATGCCGCCTTGGTGAATGAAGAATACAAGCAGCGTTCGACGATTCGAGGGCTCTTCGATTTCAAATTTCTTCCCGAGCCGATTCCTTTAGAGGAAGTCGAATCAACCAGCGAAATCGTCAAGCGATTTACGACCGGCGCCATGTCGTTCGGAGCGATCAGCCAAGAAGCTCACGAAACCTTGGCCATTGCCATGAATCGGCTAGGGGCTAAAAGTAACACGGGGGAAGGTGGTGAGGATCCGGAACGATTTATTCC
>JAZFZJ010000200.1:0-3098 GCA_036443915.1 Nitrospirales bacterium | reverse complement strand
GCAGCGTGCAAAGTGTAGAACGGGTTGTATGGAGAGACAGAATAATCTGTCCCAGTTGCTACCACAACACCAAGCTCCAATAGTTTTTTCCAAACATACGCACCCTTCATGCGTTCAGGGCCCAACCTGGATTCAGCAAAGTGCATATCCTCAGTAGCATGCAGTGGCTGCATTGAAGCAACAATTCCTAACTCGGCAAGTCTGCGTATGTCATCAAGAGAAAGTACCTGACAATGCTCAAGAGCGAACCTGGCATCTTTACCGTCTTTCCCGGTCTCCTTCAGAGCCCTTTCGAAGGCGTTAATTGCGATCCGATTAGCAGCGTCACCAATGGTATGCACCCTGATATTGAAACCTATTTTTAATAGCTCGGTCGCAGTTTGAGCTATTTTGTCTTCACTTTGACGAGGTTCCCCAAAAAAACCCGGATAGTCGCTATACTCCTCAAGGAAATGTGCACCTCTTGACCCTAAAGCGCCATCCAGAAAAGATTTGACTGATTGGACGAAGAATTTATTTTTGTAGTTTAGCGGTTTGCCCAGCTTGTTCGCCGCATTCTTGTTAACCATCTCGTTGATCCTTATCCTGAGCAGACCCACTTCGTAAAGTTTTAGTCGTCTTTGAACCTCTTCATAGCTCGTCCGGCTGGCATCGTGGAGTGTGGTGAGTCCTCTGGCAATGGCCAATTGAGTCCCTTCTACGAGGTTGCGACTTCGTTCATAATCGGTCATAGGAGACAAAGGTGGAATAAGATCTGTTAATTGTGAAGGTGCCCTTTCTACGAATTCGCCTGTGGGTTCCCCATCCTTGTCCTTCTTAATATGACCACCCTCAGGATCGGGAGTGTCGCGGGTAATGCCCGCGAGTTCTAGAGCTTTGCTATTGGCACCGCTGCCATGAGTGTATCGTCTGATATAAACTGGATTATCCGGGGCTACGGCATCAATCAGCTCCTTACGGAATACCGGCGGATCCCAGACATCTGACATCCAACCGCCTAATACTAACCACCGTGGCTCAGGCCCTGGCCGCATTCCTTCCCCTGTAGCTAAGCATCGCTTTATCACTTCCTGCATTCGTTCCACAGAAGCCCACTCACCAATTGCAGGCCTGATGTCTGGCATTCTTGGATACAATTCTCTTTCTCCGAACCTAATGTGCAGGTGGGCATCATGTAAACCAGGGATTACGGTTTTGCCTTCCAGGTCGGAAACAAAAGTAAGAGGACCAATAAAGGCCTGGACTCCAGCATCATCACCCACGTAGATGAACTGACCATCTTTCACTGCAATGGCTGAAGCTTTGCTGAATTCCTCATCAACAGTATAGATGTTACCATCGACGTACACTCTATCGGCTTCTTGAGCGTCACTAACCGTTCCCAGTGCTAGTATAAACAACACAGGCAGCACAAAAAAAGAGAATATGCTAAACAACCTTTTCAATATATTCATCCTTCTCTGCTCCATTCTTGATTTAATAATATTATCCAAATCTTTCCTATTTGCCAACATGCTATCAACTATGGTCTAATTGTAGAAGTCTGACGTGTGCGTCACGCGCCCCATTTCCAACTCAAAGTGCTAAAAAAACTCAGGACTTCCAAGTCACCCAGATTCCAAAAACAGTGCCCCTGAAATGGGGTCGGGTGCACGCGATGTTAGCAATACGCGGCGCCGACAAAACTGACGACTGCCACCGAGCCAAAATCAACGAGCCGCTTTATGGTTACTCCATTTTATTTCATTAATGACGAGGCCTTATTTGCTTCCCAACACCCAACCGATCACGGCTCCAGCTACTCCGAAACGAATCATTTAGAGGATTGAATCCAATAGTTCGGTATTCAAAGTGCTCATTGTCGTGGTACCGAACCGTAACAAATTCATTCCCAATCCATAAAGTAACCCGATGATTGCATACGCTTTGGCCCCCGGCAACAGTGGTAATAGTAGCCCAGCCGGTTGCTTTCATTGAATCAGCCTATCAAATCAGGCTCTTGACCGCAGCCACCACCTTCTCCACTTCGTCCATGGTATTGTAAATATGCGGACAAAAGCGAATGAACTTTCCCCTGCGAACGGTGCAACCGATATGGTGGTTTTCGTAAAGCGTGGCCAAGGCATTCGACAAGTCGATGCCTGGAAGCTCAAACACGAGCACACCAGCGTTATAACGCGACTCTTCCGGGGTCACGAATTCAGCGCTCGGCACATTCTTTCGAATTCCCTGTCGCAAGGCACCGACCAATTCGCGAATGCGCGCCTCCACCCGCTCCCTGCCAAGGTGGTTGTGGAATTCCACGGTTTTGGCCATGGCGGAAACCGCAGCATCATCCCGTTGGCCGAGCGTGCTGAATTTCCGGGCCGCGTTGTCCTTCGATTGCTTCCAGCCGACCCCTACAAGATTTGGCCATAGCCTATCAACTCTATCTTTTCTGACGTACAGGATCCCGGTTTCTTTCGGTCCCACGAACCACTTGTGAGCGCTGCCCGTGAAAAAATCGCAGCCGATCTCGTGCAAATCAAGAGAGAGGGCTCCAAATGTCTGTGCGCCGTCGATATGTGAGAGGATGCCACGCTCCTGTGCCATCCTGCACAACTCTTTCGCCGGCACACCCACACCCGTCAGGTTTGAGACGTGGGAGAACGCCACTACTTTCGTATTTCGGGTAAACGCATCGATGAAAGGTTTAATCAGGTCATCATCGGAGGCAGGGTGGTTCGGCAGACGGACTTTTTTCACTCGGTAACCATAGCGCTGCGCCGCTACCTCCCAGGCGACATTGTTGGTAGGATGATTCTCATCCCAGATTACCACTTCATCGCCGGCCTTCAAGTCTAGTCCATTGATCACGACACCATTGCCTTCGCTAGTATTGCGGGTGATCACAATCTCGTTGGCCCCGCAACCCAGGTATTCGCCAAGCATGGTTAATCCCTTATCGTG
This sequence comes from Nitrospirales bacterium, assembly GCA_036443915.1. Classification (GTDB taxonomy): domain Bacteria; phylum Nitrospirota; class Nitrospiria; order Nitrospirales; family UBA8639; genus Nitrospira_E. Next base: position 149 of record JAZFZJ010000200.1, on the reverse strand, counting down.
TAGATCCCGAAATTTCGCTCGATTCTGATAGGAGACATCGGAATCGACATTGCGGGTCAACTGAAAGACGGTTTCCATAACCGGATACGAGGAAGGACACAGATTGGCAGCGTTCATAATGATCAAGCCGGGCTTAATCGGAAATTGAT